>CADBNY010000055.1 GCA_902796215.1 uncultured Erysipelotrichaceae bacterium
GCATCGTCTCCGACCTCTGATGCAGCTTTTGTTGCGGCATTTGTTACATCATCTCCTGTCTCTGATGCAGCTTTTGTTGCGGCATTTAACATATCATCTCCTGTTTCTGACACAGTTTTTTCTGCTAGAACTGCTCCTTCTCCTGCAGCAGGTGCTTTAACAAAAAGGCCTTTTACTGCAGTTTGAAGTCCTTGCAGAATATAATGGAATGCTACTACGGTGGCAGCTTGTATAGCTCCTGTTTTTACCCCTAAAGCAAAGGAGTCGTCATAATTCATTTCTGATTCTAATCCTGCTTGAGTACCTGATCCTAATCCACCTATTCCAGCAACTGTTGCAGCCATCTTTAAAGAACTCATTCCTGCAATAGCTCCTGCATTTGCTCCGGCTAAAATTCCAGTACCACTGGCTACACCACCAGCAGCACCAATTCCTGCTCCTCCTAATGCTGCTGTGGCAAAGTATCCTGTTGCTAATCCTATAGTCTTAAAAAGGCCAGCTATTTTGCCATCTTCTTTAAAATAGCTATATTTAACTACATCTTTTAGTTCATTTTTATATCTTTCTTGGAAAAAATCTCCTACATGGTCTTTTTTAATATAGTCTCCAATTTTTTCTTTGGCACCTGAACTAAATAATCCAACTACCATTCCTATTGCTGATATAAAACCGTCTGTGATTTGTTCTCCAGCTGTTCCAAATCCTTCTAACTTTTTAGCAACACTTAAACTATATGTATTTAAAAGTCGATAAATAGGGTTTGCTGATTCGACATCTTTATTATATTGTTCTATTAATTTTGCTTTATCATTAATTTCTTTAATTAATTTATTAATTGTATCAATCCCTTGAAAGATTAGTTGTGAACTATTTGAAAGATTACTTGTATTTACATATTCAATTCCTCTTGCACTCTTTATTACTGATATTGCACTATCCATTTCAGATGTCATTGTTGATAATTCTTTTGTTCCTTGATTTAATAAATCTATAGCTGAACTTATTAATGTTGGATTATAATTTAGTTTTGCCATTGAAACATCTCCTTTTTAATTGTTATTATTTAAGCTTTCTTGGTATGCTTTTAGTTCTGCTACTTGTGCATTATATACTTGAGTTGCATCTGAAATTACTTGATCAGCATATCCTTGGAGGGTTAACTTTAATCTTTCTAATTCTGTTCCAATTTGTATTATTGTACTTTCTAGCGTTTTTCCATCAACAGAAAGTGCTTTTTCATTGCAGGTTTCTCCTGCTTCTCGAATTATAGACCCACTTTTGTCTAAAGCAGATATTGCTTCCTTATACTGATTACATCCAGATATAATTGTATTTAAATCTATAATTTGAGATTCATTTGTTATACCATATGCCATAATCATACTCCCTTATCTTTATCTTCATTTTCTCATAAAAAATTTAAAAAAGCAATTTTTTGGTATCAATATTAGAAAAAAAATATGAAAAATTCACTGTAAAACTAAATGTATCCTTAAAATTGCATTTACTATGAATATCATTAGAAAATTTGTTCTTTTAATTTAAAAAGAAAAACAGTACAAAAAAGCTATCTATATTAATGATAACTTTGCTTCTTGTCTATATAATGGATACATTACTTATTGCAATCTAATCAACAAATTGAAAAATAATTATTGATATTTAAGATATGTGAATTATAGGATAGTTCTTTCTATTTTTCTTTACCTATTACTAGCAAATATGTATCTGGTGGATTATAATGACAAACTTGAAGTACAATTAATCTATCATTGCTTGTTATTTCTAAATTAGTATCTTTATATAAACTGTCTTGTAACAATCTTCCAACATGTTTTAAGAAATCTTCTTCACTATAAAAAATTACTTTCATATGTTCGTTATTAGAGTCATTTACAATTTTAATCGCAATAACTTCATAATGAACTTTTTTTTCATCAATGCTTAGATAAATGTCTTTATAATTATTAAATATATTTTTATCTGTATAAGCTTCTAAATTAATAAATGGTAATTGTGAAAAGTATTTTTCATTTCTTGTATTATGCCCATATATATTTATTTGTTTGTTGTTTGCTAAATCTGTATTTCGATAATCAAAAAATGGTACACCTAACCCATCTTTTTGATTATATAAATTATTATTTAAATAAAATGCATTATTTTCAGCTCTTGTGACAAGGGCATTTATATTTAAATTAGGAATTTCTAGTCTTCCCATAATATATGGATTCCCATATTGTTCCCTATATGCTGGTATCTCATTAGTATAATTAATGATTTCTTCTTTTTTTTGTTCCTTATAATCATCTTTATCGGAATAGTTTTGTTGCTTTTTTTCTTTAATTAAGTCTTCAACAACTGGGATTGTTTTTTGTTTATATTCTTGATAAATAATACTTAATCCTAGAGATAAGAGTGCGCTTAATAATATAATTCCGATGTAAATAATAATTTTCTTTTTATTCTTCATTATATTTCTCCTATTTTATATTTTCTTTAAAAAAATCTCTATTCCTTCTTTTGGATTTTTACTTATTTTTCTTCTCGTGGCTTTTTCTAGCTTTTTGCAACTATCTTTTATTACATAGCTATATGGAAGGTTAGTAACTAGAGAATAATCACTTTCATTTGCGCATACTGCAATCACATCTTTTAGGGCAAAATTGTTTTTTAAGCCAATTTGATCTACTCCTGAAAACATACTATTTTTTCCAGATACAATTTCTAAGTACATTTTATCCTTTTTAATAAATATAGAACTATTTATATTTAATTTACTTAGTTTTTCTCTTTCTTCTTCTTTTTCTATTTCTACTTCTATCTTGTATATATCTTTCTTTTCTGTCTCTTGAGCTTCTTCATATATGTTATTTTCTGTATAATAGAGAATATTGTATCCTTCAAAAATGGTAGAAATTTTTTTGATATTTGATATTGCTATTTTCTTTTTTGCAATGCATTGTTCTTTTAGTACATCATAAATGTAGCTTCCATTTAATGAAATAATATAGTCAATAAATGGAAAATCTTTATTATATTCTAATACTTCTTGATATGTTCCGTTGGTACAAACACAAAAAAGAATTCCTTTTTTTCTTATTCTTTCAATTTCTAACATTATTGATTGAGAAATAGCACTTTCTTCGTCAATTAATGCATGATAAAAACTAACAACTACCATTTTTTTCATTTTTTCTTTACTCCTTTTTGATTAAATTTGTTTGTTACTATTATTAATATTATTAGAGATAATATGTAACCAGCTAGGACATCGCTAGGATAATGAACCCCTAAATAGATTCTACTACATCCAATTCCTAAAATTAATAAAAGTAATAAGATTATTGTTAAGTACTTTAAGTATTTATTTTTTATTTTTTTATTCACAAAGTAGATTAAAAATCCATAAATAGCAATCGATATCATAGCGTGTCCAGATGGAAATGAGTATCCTCCTTGCCTAATTAAACTTACATGATTTGGTCTTGTTCTTTGAATAATATATTTCATTGCTTGATTTAATAAAACTGTAATCAAAACTGTCACTCCTAAGATGTTTCGATCTTTTTTTGAAAGCAAAATTAGTAATAATACTGTGATACATAATATATTAATTGTATTACCAAATGTTGTTATTGTTTTAAAAAAAGTATCGAAGAAGTCATTTCTTATACTAAATATTGTGTCATATATCTTATTATCAAATTGGATAATATTATTTGTTAAGATCATAATCAGTATAATAATAAAACTTATTATTAATATTGTTGTTAAAAAATATCTGTTTTTCATATTTCTCCTAATGCTTCTTTTACTTCTTTTTTATATATTTCTACACCTGGTTGATTAAATGGATCTACTTCAAATAGAAATCCTGAGAAAGCTGAGCTTAACATGAAGAAATATATTAATGTGGAAATTGTTTCTAAATCTATTTTTCCTATTGATATTTCCAAACAAGGAACTGAACCTTTAAAATGAGCTCTTATTGTTGATGATAAAACAGTATTGTTTATTTCATGGAGATTTCTGTTCTTATAATCAATAAAATTATCTGTTTTTTCTACTTTTATGAATGTTTCAAAAACTATTTTATTTCCTTCCTGAATAAATTGTCCTAAAGAATGCAAATCTTTTGTATAAATACTTGAGGTTGGATAAATTCCTACTCCATTTTTCCCTTCTGTTTCGCCAAATAATTGTTTTAACCATTCTGTAAAACCATACATGTTTTGTTCAAATACACAAAAATTTTCTATTAATTTTCCTTTTTCAAATAGCATCTTTCGAATAATAGAATATTCAAAGGCCTTATCAATTAATCTTTTTCCATCATAATAGCCATCTATTATCTTGTCTATATCATAATTTAGGGCTAGTGGAAGTAAATGAGATGGTGTTATAAAAGAAAATCTTCCGCCAATATCTTCTGGTATTTCAAATGATTTATAATTATTTTCATTCACTTCTTCTCTTAGGTTTCCTTTTTCTTTATCTGTTGTTATAAAGATTCTTTTTCTTATTTCTTCCTTAGAATACTTTCTTTTTAATATTTTTTTTATTTCTGTGTATGAAATCATTGTTTCCATCGTGGTTCCACTTTTACTGATTACATTTATACAAAAATTTTTATTTTCTAAATATAGTAATAATTCATCTAAATATTTACTAGATAAAGTTATTCCGGCATAAATTACTTCAAAGCTTTCATCATTAAAGTATTTTTTAAACATTTCTTGAAAAGCATAACTTCCTAAATAAGAACCACCTATTCCTATTACTACCATACAATCAAAGTTTTCTTTTATATATTTAGCTGTTTCTTTAATATCTTCTATGATTTCTTTAGAAATATTTTTTGTCCATCCTATCATATTGCTATTTAGTAATTTTTTAATATAGAATTCTTTCTTAGAATAATACTTTTTAAATTCATCTTTATCAATGAAAGGTTTTGTATAAGTTTCAAAATCAAATTTTATCATTTTATCTCCTCTTTTATATTATATCATATACCAAGTCTTTGTGAATAGATTGTCACTCTCAATTATTTATTATTTCCTTCATAAATAATTGCTTCATATAATAAATCTACTAAATGATTACTTGGTTTTAATTTATACTTTCTTTTTATTTTATCAAATACATCATAACTGTATTCCATATTTAGGTAGGGATAAATTAATTCTTTTTTATTTTTTATTTCTTTTAGATAATCTAATGTGTATGTTTCTTCTATTATTAATAGTGGATAATTTTTTGACCATTTTTTGAATTTTTCAAGTATAAAATATATATTATTTACATAAGTAAATTGATTTTTATCATAAGATATTATTCTTTTTATATCTTCATTTTCAATTAAATTACTTTCTACACGATAGTCAAAACGATCTTCTAAGATAATTCCATTCAGTTTTAAAGCACTAATTTGGGCAATAAACCCTTTTTCACTATTACTATGTGTTGGAATGATTTCTACTATTATATATTTATCCTTTTGTAAGTTCATATTATAACCTCTCTTATTAGTCTTTATTATACTAAAGAAGATTGTTTTTTACAAAAGAAAAAGAGTTTTCACTCCTTTTCTTTCATAATAGATATTGTAATTTCATGTTCTTTACCATCATTTTTTAAGGTAATTGCTTTAGATGTAGTCCTTTTTCCATCTAGTTCTTGATAAATCTCATTGCCTCTTACTACCTTTATATTATAAGGTGTATCTAAATATTGGTAAATTGCTTTATACCCTTTCCATTTCATTGGAATAGATGGTTCTATTTTTATTTTGTTTCCTTGTTTTTTTATTCCTAAAATATTTTGTACTCCAACGCGATAGAACCATCCAGCTGAGCCAGTATACCAGGTCCATCCTCCTCTTCCTGCGAAATTCTCGGATGAATAAATATCTGCAGCAATAACATATGGCTCTACTTTGTATTTTTCTACACTTTCTTCTTTTTGAGTACGATTTATTGGATTTATCATTTGATAGTATTCATATGCTTTTTCATAATTTCCTGTTTGGATTAAAGCCATTAAATACCATGATACAGAGTGCGTATATTGTCCACCATTTTCACGAATTCCAGCTGGATAACTCATAATGTATCCTGGATTATTTAAAGTTTTTGAAAAAGCTGGTGTTAGTAATTTGATAATATTATTCTTTTTATCTACTAGTTGTCTTTCTACAGAATCCAGTACTTTTTGAACTCTATTTTTAGGAATAATTTGACTTAAAATTGCAAAACTTTGTGAAAGAAGATCAATTTTACATTCTCTATTTTCATGGCTTCCTAATTTGTCTCCATTATCATAAAACGCTCTTAAATAGTATTCTCCATCCCATGCTTTATTATTTATACTTTCTCTTAATTTTTCATTAAATTCTGTAAATTTTGTGCAGTCAAAATCTTTTTTATATTGTTGCATGACTTTTTTAAAAGAATCAATAATACTATATAAGAATAATCCTAACCAAACACTTTCTCCCTTTCCTTTGATTCCTACTCGATTCATTCCATCATTCCAGTCTCCTCCACCCATTAATGGTATTTTATGGGATCCTAAAGAATTCATTGATAATTCTAATGATTTTAAACAGTGATTTAGTAAGGATTCTTTTTTTTCTGAATAATGGAAAACAATACCTTTTTCTGTTTCATATTTACTTAATTCTTCACCTATAATATATGGGACTTTTTCTTCTAAAATTTTGTAATCTCCTGTTACTTTTATATAATGTAGTGTTGCATATACTAGCCATAAGTAATCATCCTTATACCTGCTTCTTAATCCAAAATGATCATGTTCATTCCACCAATGAAGAGTATCTCCTTTTTCAAATTGATGAGAAGCATTTATTAAAATCTGCATCTTTGTGTATTCTGGTTTTACTAATACGATATTTAGAGAATCTTGTAATTGATCTCTATATCCAAAAGCACCACTTACTTGATAGAATCCAGCTTTTGCTAAAATCCTAGAAGACATTGTTTGATATAAATACCATCCATTTATTACATAGTTAAAGCTTTCATCTGGAGTATATACTTGAATTTTTCCTAATAAATTATTCCAATGTTCTTTTACAGCTTTTAATTCTTTTTTGCATGTTGCAATATTTTTATATTTATTTACTAAGTTTAATATTTCTTTATCATCGTTGCTACTACCTAGTATAAAGACAATTGTTTTTTCTTCTTTAGCGTCTAAATCCATTTTAAAACCAATTGTTTTTTCTAGTATTTTATTTGAATCTACAAACTCAATATTTTCAGAGGATGATGTAAAGACACTAATATCTCCATAACTGATACTGTAAACATTACGCATTTTTAAATAATTATCCTTTTCTACATATTCAGTTAAAATATTTGGAGCTGTTAATTCTTCAAATCTTCCAAGCACTGGTTTCATGAAGAATTCTACTTTGACATTATTCCTTGAGTCTTTGTTATTTTTTAACTTTAATAAATAGAATTTTACATTATTTTCTACCGCAACAAATTCTGTTATTTCATGAAATAATTCATTTGTTTCACTTTCTAATATACTGTATCCAAAACCATGTGTACATTTTTCTGGATCAAATATTTTTCCATTAAATTTGAATCCTTCACTTTTTTCATTTTTGATTGTTTCGTTTGTCCATGGTGTTATTTTAAATTCTCCAGAATTGTATGCATATGTATATCCACATCCATTATTACTAATTATTGTTCCAAATGTTTTATTGGCAATTACATTTACCCATGGCATAGGAGTATTTTTATTGTAAATTACATACTCTTTTCCATTTTCTTTAAATCCTCCAAAGCCATTATCAAAAATTAGTTGATCTTTTTGCTGTGTTTTTTTGTTTTCTTCTAATATTATTTTATCGTATTCTTCTATTTTTATATTTTTTTCTATTTCTTCGACAACTTTTTTTAAATCGACGTGTTTTTCAATTACAAACAAAAGTTTTGAAGCTGTATTTATTAAATATCTATCTTCTGAGGTTAATTCATCCTCGTTAATTACAGTAACATCACCTGGGGTATGATAAAAACTATTCATGGTGTATATACGGTACATTTCATCTTTTATTTCTTTTTCTATCATTTTTTTTGATTCATTCTTTTCACTGTTTATGATAATAATGTCTACAAATATTAATTTATTCTTATAGTATTCAAATAGTTTCAAAACTTCATAGATAAGACTCATGTCTCTTATGTCTTTTATTTCTATCGTAATAATTGGTCTATCTCCACTAATACCATATTTCCATAATCCATTTTGGCCCATGGCATTTTGACTTAAAACTTGTATTTTTTTATCTGTAATAGATATATTTTTTTCTTGATATAGGTAGTTTAATATTTTGTGAAAACTCATCATGTTTTCTTTTGTAATATTCATATTTTTTGTATCTACAAAATTCATTAAAGTAGCATTCTTGAATTCTTCTTTTAATGTCACAGTGTTATTATAATGTTTTAAAATTTCATTTATTTGCTCTATACTACGTCCAAATCCCACTAATAAATATATTGATACAGATTCATTTGGTGGTAACACAATTTTGTTGCGCAAAGATAAGACTGGATCAAGATTATCTCCACAGTAATTTGTTAATTCATTATTTAATGCTTTGGCATTATTTAATTCATTATTTCTTCCAATGAAATTATTTTTTTCTGTTTCATATGTATACTTTTCTAAAGGTTCTTTTATCATCATTTTCATGAACATATAACTATTTATACTAAAATCTTTTCTATTTTTTCTTTTAGCTATTAAACAGTGTGTTGCAGGATCATATTTTGTATGAATAAACATATTATTAAACGCTTTATGACTTATGTCATCCATATTATCACAAATAATTGGTTCTGTATAACTTGTAATTTCGACTGTTTTTTCTTCTTCACTTTCATTTTTAAGCGTTATTCTTCTAATTTCTGTATGATAATTATTAGAAATAACAATACCCGTTTTTGTTGTTATTTCTCCATCTCGTCTTACATATTTTATCTTATCTGCTGCTAAAACAACTTCATATTTATCTGGTTTAGTATTCATAGGTGAATAAGTATTACTCCAAATATGATTTGTTTTTAAATCTTTTATAAACAAGAAAATTCCTTGACTTTGTGTTGACATTTTTCTATATCTATTTAATTGTAATGTTCTATATCTTGATAAACTATTTCCTCTATCATCCATAATTAAAGTATAATTTTTGTTTGATAGAGCTGTCATTTCTGGTAATGGTCTTAGTTGATTAAAGATACGAATATCATTTTCTATATTTTCTTTAGAAATGGTATATTTTTTATATTTTTCAATTTTTACATCAATAATGGCTTTTACTTGAACTTTTTCTTTTAACAATAATTCAAAGGCTCTAATATGGGCATTTGCATGAAAATATTTTTTGATAACATCTTTCTTTAAATAATTAGTAAGCCCTATTAAAATCATTCCTTGATGATGAGAAAAATATGCCTGGACAATTCCTTTGTTATTATAATCATAGGCTTCATATAATCCATATGTACTATACATATTTAAACTTTTAAATTTTTTTATATTATTGTATACATCTTCTGGGAACATCTCTAAAACCATTAGTGATGAATATGGTGATAGAACAATTCTATTTTCTTTATCTTCCTTGGCTTTTAGATAAGGGACAGAAAAAGCTTTATATTTATAGTTTTGTGAATCATCCAATTCATTATATCCTGATTCTGATATACCCCATGGTAGCTTATAAGAAATTTTGTTTACATAATTTTTTTGACAAAGGTGGGCAAAATAATATGTTTCATCTAAAAGGGTATTCGGATAATTTCTCATAAATAAGAATGGCATATAATATTCAAATGCTGTTCCAGACCAAGATATTAATCCTTTATGTCTTTTATATGTTGTTAAAGTTTTATCTTGGGCCATCCAGTGCTTTACTGGTACAAAACCAAGACAAATCGCAATATAACTTGTTAATCTTGATTCAGATGCAAATTTATTATAATTATATGGCATTAGCTTACCTTCATCATCATCATAACCAATACTAAATACATCTCTTTTTGTATATAATTTTTTAAAGTTTGTATTTCTGATTAATCTATCACATAAAAGAACTAATTCTTTTTTTTCTTGTTTTCTTAAAAATTCTTGGGTAACTATAAGAGATGCTACTAAATTTCCAGAATCTACTGTTGATATAAAATGAGGAATCATTACTTCTTTTGTTATAATATTATACCAATTGTATAGGTGTCCATGCCATTTTTCTAATGATTGAATTGACTTTAATATTTTTTCTAATAAAAATATTGCTTTTTCCTTATCAATTAATTCTAATTCATAGGCACTGACAATACTTGTTAAGGAGTATCCTATAGCAGTTGGAGATGTTCTTTTATCTGCTTTTTGCTCTCTATTTTCTTGATAGTTATCAGGAATTAAATAATTATAT
Source organism: uncultured Erysipelotrichaceae bacterium (assembly GCA_902796215.1). Classification (GTDB taxonomy): domain Bacteria; phylum Bacillota_I; class Bacilli_A; order RF39; family UBA660; genus UBA3789. The sequence goes on from CADBNY010000055.1 coordinate 10,484, forward strand.
TCTTCTCTTAAATTGTCTTCAAAATACTTCCAAGTTCTTTCTGAAAGTTCTTTTATTTCATCAATCTTTTTTTCTTTTAATTCAATTTTTGAATAATCAATATGTTTACTTACTTCATATAAAAGAAATGGTGCTGTAATAAAAATAAATGCTGGTATAAACGCTATATAATTCTTTGTTAACATTCCCATTATGATAAAAATAGTACCTGTAATTATATTAAAATCAAAATTGCGAATATAATTTATTAAACTATTATTTAATGTTTTTTCAACTTCTTCGGCTGTCGTCCATTGAAGTAAATGCTTATGGCTAATATTTAAGCGATATAGTGTTCTAAAAAAAGCATCCATATAAAGTTTGGTATAATATGGAATTGTTGCTATTACAATGTATGAACGAAGTAATAAACTTTTTCCTCCATAATATAGATTTTTATAATTTACTTTTTTCCCAGACTCCATTCTCGTATTTAGTTTTCTAAATAGAAAAATGAAAACGGGTATTGCAGTTTCTATTAAGACAAGAAATATCCAAGGAAATGATTCTTTTAATGGCTTTGTAAATGATAATAGTAAAATTAGTAATAACATTGGTTCTAGGAACATTCGAATAATGTTATCTAATATTTTATATTTTCCTAGTATATTAATAGGATTTTTAACTTGTTTTCCTTTTTTATTTTTTACTTTGTTTTTTATCCATCCTATAATTTGAGTATCTCCTCTTGCCCATCTATGTTGTCTTTTGGTATCTATTAAAAATCTTGCTGGAAAATCGTCTAATAATTCAGCATCTGAAATGAAACCGCATCTTAAGTAATTTCCTTCTAATAAATCATGGGAAAGAATTAAATTTTCAGGAAATGTCTCATCTAATAAATCACTAAAAATTTTTAAGTCATAAATTCCTTTTCCTACAAAGCTTCCTTCTTTGAAAACATCTTGGTAGAAATTTGGTACAACTGATGAATAGGTTTCAAATCCTCCAATTTCTGCAAAAAGTTGACTATATAAACTTCTATTTGTCGTTTCAATATCAATACTTATTTTTGGTTGTAGAAGTGCATATCCATCTATTACTTTTGTACCTTCTTTGTTTAAAACTGGTTTATTCATTGGGTGAGCCATTGCTCCTACTAATTTTGTTATTGAATTTAATGATAATTTTGTATCTACGTCTAAAGTAATTACATATTTTATTCCTAAATCATTATTATGAAGCATATTAACATTGTAGTATTTTTCTTCATCAACATATTCTCCCAATAATATCTTATTAAACTGGAGTAGTGCTCCTCTTTTTCTTTCATATCCAAGATAACTATTCTCGCATTTAGTCCATACTCTCTTTCGATATATGAAGAAAAATATATCTTTTTTATATTTAGCATTTAATTCTTCTGCATATTTTTTTCCATATTCAGATATTATCTTATCATAGCTTTCAACTTTCTTTTTTGATTCTTTTGTATCTCCTAGAAGGGTGAAATATAAATTGTCTGTTTTATTCATTAAATAGAAAGATTCTAATTTGTCAAACATTGCTTTTATTTTTTCTTCTGTTTGAATTATTGTTGGAATAACAACCATTGTTTTTGATTCTGGTGGTATTTTTTTTGAATAATCTAATTTAGGAATAATTGTTGGATGAATAAAGTATGTCAATGTTTCATCCATAATTTTTTTAGTAATCTGACTAATTGGTATAAATAAAATTAGAAATCCTAAAATTTTTAATTTTATAAAGTATTGTGCTAAGAAAATTGATAAGCTTATGCTTATTACTAATAAACTTGTTAAATACAATGTTACTTTTATTTTATTGCTTTTCTTTTTAAAAATTTTAAAACCAATATGCTCTTCTTTTGTAAATATTTTTTCTAAATAATTGTATTCTTCCAGATGATGCTTTTTTGCTAATTTTACTATTTGTCTTCGATAAGTAATTTTTGATTCAAATGTCATATTTTTATAAATAGGATCTGTTAATAATAGCTTTTCTGTCTTCGATACTTTTTCATACATATCTTCAATTGGAATTTCTAAAAATTCTTTTAATCCGGTAAAAATGTTTGATATTAAAATGTTGTTTTCAACCTTTTTTTGATATTCTTGATTTACAAGTTCTTTCAAGCTTACGGACTTTTTTTTCAGGTTTTCATTCAATTCCTTAAATAGAATGTTTCTTTCTCTCGCTGTTTTGCTCATCTGGTTATTTAGTTCAAAAATAAAATATGTGTTATTGGACACATCAAAATCATCTGGCAAAATTGCTTCTATTTTTAACTCTCTATTTTCTTTTATAATTTTAGAGACATCTTCCTTATCTACTAATTTTTGGTATTCTTCTCTACATAGATTATTTAATCTTTCTATATATACAATTATTAAGGTATAGATTATACTACTTATTTCTTTGTAATTAAATATTTTATGATTTTTATTTTGGTATTGATTTAATTCTTCTATTAAAGATTTAAAATTAAGATTGTAGTTTTTATTATTTGCAATATTTTTTAGCAAATAATAATTACTTTTAACTAGCTTATAATCTTTTTTTAAATCTTTTTTACTTGATTGAATGTTGTTTTTTATTTCAGCTAATAAATAATAATTATCTACTAGCCATTCATTTGTTATTCCTACATATTCATTTTTTTTTGTTTTATTAATCAAAAAGCTATAATATTTTGATAAATCTTCATATGTTTTGTAGAATTCTTTTATTATATTTGCCATCTATTACACTCCTTATAGTGTAAGTATATCATAAAATATTTATAATAACTATAATCGTATGCAGAAAAAAAATTTTTTGCAAAAAAAAACTCGATTTTTTTCGAGTTGTTTCTTTTATGGCGGAGTAGGAGAGATTTGAACTCTCGCAGCAGTTGCCCGCTCTACACCCTTAGCAGGGGCGCCTCTTCAGCCTCTTGAGTAC
>CADBNY010000056.1 GCA_902796215.1 uncultured Erysipelotrichaceae bacterium
ATTTATACAATAATAACAAGAGTTCCAATGTACAAAAGTGATACTACGATAGTTTTAGTAAGTGAAAATGATAAAGAATATAATACTAGCGAGTTACAATTAAATAAAAACTTAGTAGGAACATATTCAGAAATTATTAAATCAAGAAAAGTATTAGAACCAGTTATTGAAAATTTGAGATTAAAATATACTTATGCAGGATTAAAATCAAATGTTACTGTAACTTCAGTAGCAAACACAGAAATTATTCGTGTTACAGTAAGTGATAAAAAGGCAGAAAGTGCAACTAAGATTGCGAATGAAATAGCAGATGTATTTACAGCAGAAGTACAAAAAATTTATAAATTAAATAACGTATCTGTAGTAGATAAAGCAGTAATGAATACAAAACCATATAATGTAAATTTTGTAAAAGATAATTTAATTTATATTGCTTTAGGTTTAATATTATCAAGTGGAATGATTTTTATTAAATTTTATTTTGATACAACTATTAAAACAAGTGAAGAAATTGAAAATAAATTAGGATTAACAATATTAGGTGTTGTTCCTAAGGTAGAAAGGGAGTAAGGCTATATGAAAAAAAGTGATTTAATAATTACTAGAAATCCAAAATCATTATTTGCAGAATCTATTAGAAGTATTCGTACAAATTTAGCATTTACTTCTCTAGATAAAGACGTAAAAATTATTATGAATACATCACCAGAAGCAGGTGATGGTAAAAGTTTCATTACAGCGAACTTAGCAGTAGCATATGCACAAGAAGGAAAAAAAGTTCTACTAATAGATGCTGATTTAAGAAGAGGAAGACAGCATGAAATATTTGAAGTTATGAATGTAACAAGTGGTGGATATTCAAACTTAGTCCTAAATTATAAAGAAAATATATCTTTTAACAAATATATATTTCCAACAAAAGATAAAAATATAGATTTATTACCTACAGGACCAATGCCACCAAATCCAGTAGAATTACTAGGTAGTGAAAATAATAAAAAATTATTAGAAAAATTAAAGAAAAAATATGATTTAATAATTATGGATTGTGCACCAATTATTGGACTTTCAGATTCACTTATTTTAGCAACTTTATCAGATATTAATTTAATAACAATATCAGTAAAGAAAACTAGAATGGAAAATTTAGAAAGAGTAAAAAAATTATTTGATCAATCAGGAATAAAAATTAGTGGGGTTATTATGAATAAAGCAGAAATGTCAGGAAATGGATACTATAGTTACTATTATTCAAATAGTTACTATGGAGATAATAATAAGAAATAATGAAAGATTTACATTCTCATGTATTATATGGGATAGATGATGGTAGTAAATCAATAGAAGAATCTATTGCTTTACTAAAAAAACTAGAAGAATCTGGAACTACAGATTTAATGTTAACCCCACACTACATAGAAAATAGTAAATATAACAGTAATAATCAAGAAAAAGAAGCATTACTTAAAAAGTTAAAAGCAAAAGCAAAAAAAGAAAAAATAAACATCAATTTATATTTAGGAAACGAAGTTTATATTACTTCCAATTTTTTAAAACTATTAAAAAAAGAAGAAATAAAAACACTAAATGGAAGTAAATATTTATTATTAGAATTTCCAATGAGTCAAATTTATAACAATACTTTAGAAATTATTAATGAATTAGTAAGAAAAGGATATGTACCAGTTTTAGCACATCCTGAAAGATATAAAGATTTTCAAAAACATCCAGAAATGGTAGATGAATACTTAAGATCAGGAGTACTATTACAGGGCAATTTAACATCACTATTTGGTAAATATGGAAAAGAAGCAGAAAAAACACTAAAATACTTTTTAAAAAGAAAATGGATTACTTTCTTAGGTAGTGATGTTCATCACGAAGTAAAATTTGATGAAAAGAAATTAAATAGAAAACTATTAAAAGCAACAAGAGATAAAAACTATATAGAAGATTTATTAAAAAACAACTTTGATAAAGTAATTAAAAATGAAGATTTAGGAATATTGAGATAGCAATTGCTATCTTTTTTTTGTTATAATAACATTATAAGATAGTATAGGTGATTTAGATGAGAAAAATAATAAAAAATAAAAAGAAAATAATTCCAATACTCATAATCATATTGATATTATTAATAGTATTTGTTATTCCTATAAGAAATAATAAATCTATTTTCAATAGTTTAATAAGTAATAAGAATTTTAATGAGTTAACAGCAGAAAGACAAGAACTTTATGATAAGATGAAAATAGAGTATATTAATATTAAAAATAGGGTTACTGGAACCGAACCATTTAATGATGGTGAAACATCAGATTCCAATGGAGTTGATGTAACAGCTAATGATAACTACGTACGGACTTTTGATGTTATGAAATATACAGTAGAAGTAGGAATCGAACCTAATACGGATCATGAAGGAGTTACTAGTAGTTCTGTTTTTGAAGGTGGAGTAATAAAAGTAAGAGCTAAATTACCAAATCAAGGGAATCCGACTTTAATGAGATGGGAACAAGATGCTTGGATGCAAAATGTTAGTTATTCCAATGACAATACAGAAATATATGCCGAATATCATGCTCCAGAAGGAACAACAATAACCAATGCAAATCAAAATCTTACTTTTACAGTTAAAGTAGATGGATATAAAAAAGAAGTTACAAGTGAAATGGCTCCAGAGTTTGAATTTTGGATGGAAGGTAATAAAACAGATGATTCATCATCTGCTGCTAATTCAGTTACCAAAAAAGATGAAAATACAACAATTATAAGTGGAAAAGTTAATTTAGACACGGCTATTGTTAAAAACACTAATCGAAACTTTAGAGGACTTAAAGATGGAATTACTGGTCAATATATGAATTTTGGTTTTTTAGTTTCTGTTCTTCAACCAGTTTCAAGTTTTAGCGATTTACGTGGAGTAGAATTTCCTAGTGGAGATGTAGAAATTGACGTTGAAAGCACTTATAGTTATCGTAATAGAAATTCATCAAATGATTGGAGTACTGTTACAGATTCAAGTAATGCTACAATTTTAGCATATGGACTTAACAAAGAAAATAAAGATGGTTACTATTTGACTAGTCATAATTATATGGAAGGTATACCATGTGGAAGAATAGACTTG
>CADBNY010000057.1 GCA_902796215.1 uncultured Erysipelotrichaceae bacterium
AATGTTTAGTGATAAACAATCAAGTAATAATTTTCGAAGGACTCCGATTAATAGAGCTTATACTTTTACAGGTAAATTTAGATGTGCTTTTTGTGGGGAACCCTTAGTTAAAAAAACATCTTATAGGAATAAAGATGTTTGGGCTTGTAGGACATATGTAAAGACAGGAAGATATTTATGTCCAAATAGCAAAGTGGCATATGAAAAAATATTAAAAAAAGTTTTCGTGGAAGGAATTAATTACTTGCTAGATAAAAACGACTTTGACGTTGATGAATTTATGAAAGAAATAACAGATGTTTTAGATGAAAACAAGATAAATACAGCTATAAATAAAACCAAAGCACAAAAATTTGAATTAGAGCAAAAAGTATCTAAACTAATTGATCTATTATTAGATGGAAAAATAGATAATGACACTTTTGATAAAAAGAGGAAATCATATTTAGATCAAATTGAAGAACTTGTTACAAAATTAGATAAACTATCAAACAACACCGTTTTTAAAAGTAATGATGAAAGATTAATTGAAATAAAAAATAAAATATTATCAGACTTATCAAATGAGGGACAATCTTTAATAAAATTTGATAATAAATTATTTGATGAATTAGTTTTGTATGGAATTATAGGTGGATATGATAAAGATGATATTGCAGATCCATACATGATTAGATTTGTTATTAAACCTGATATTAATTCAAGAATAAAGGATGATATGATTGCAGATATGATTATCAACAATAATCATATAGCTGATGAAGATTGTATTTACGTACCAATATTAGATTTCAGAAGTAGACAACCATTTTATTCATTCGAACTACAGGATAATAAAAACACAAAAACTTATCACGAATCTGTAAGAGTACGATTTGAAATAGAAAAATGATTAATAATTACAAATTAAGGTCAATTTTAGACCTTTTTTTATTGCTGATTTAATCCCTGAAAAATTAAGGAAAAAAACGTTTGCAAGCACAACAATCTAGCTGGGGATTGGAGCCGCTATTAATAAATACCAGCAAAATACTTGGTCTTTTTAGCTAACGTTTCTCTAAACAACAAATAACAGTACCAAAAAAAACATCAAAAAAATAAAATAATAAAATATAACTTTAGTGAATATTTAAATAACATTGAAAGAATAGATATATAATAAATAAAACATTGAGTATATAAGTATTGAACTTGTTAATTCAAGTTCTTTTTTTCTTGAATTTAATAAATGTATATAGAGAAATATTTAAATTGATTCTGACAAGTTATTAATTATTAAAAAACTATAATTTGTATAATGATATTAGTTATGTTATTATCACTTCTCGAGGTGATAGAATGAACTATTATGATGAGATAAAGAAAGAATTAATAGATAATGAGGTTAACAAGAAAATAAAGGATTATAGTAAAAATAAATATGAATTGCAAAAATATTATAATGTGGGGAAACTATTATTTGAAGCAGGTAATAATTATGGTGAAAGTATTGTAAAAGAATATTCTAAAAAATTAAGGAATGAAATAGATAATAAATATAGTGTTAGATATCTATTTGATATAAGAAAATTATATTTATTTTTAAAAGTGCACCCAGCGGGTGCACAATTATCATTTTCACACTATAGATTACTTTTCCCGTTAAAAGATGATAATAAAATCAAATACTATATATCTCAAATTGAAGAAAGAAATCTTTCAAAAAGAAAATTAGAAGAAATAATTAAAAATAAAGAATATGAAAGATTACCTGAAGATACTAGAAATAATATAAGTAATGATAATAATCATAAAATAGAAGAATATATAAAAAATCCTATAATAATTAAAAATAGTAGTCATTATGAAACTATATCTGAGAAAATTATTCAAAGGTTAATATTAGAAGATATTTCTTCATTTTTAGAAGAACTTGGTAATGGATTTTGCTTTATAAAGAATGAATATAAGATTAAAATAGGAAATACATATAATTATATAGATCTACTTTTGTATAATATTAAATTTAAATGTTATGTAGTAATAGAATTAAAAGTAACAGAACTTAAGAAAGAACATATAGGTCAAATAGAAACTTATACGAATTACATTGATAAGAATATAAAGGGTATTGATGATGATAAAACTATAGGGATTATTATATGTAAAAGGGATAATAAATTTATAATGGAATATTGTAGTGATGAGAGACTTATTTCTAAAGAATATATAATTATATAAAGTAAATAATACGTTAATTTGATATAATATCTATATAGGTGACTTTATATGAGTAATATTGAATGTAGATATTTATCTGAATTAAATGTAAATGATAAATACTTTGATTCTTTAAAAGAAGATTATTATAATTTTAATGATTGGTTTAAAAAGAAACAAGACAATAATACTATGTGTTATGTAACTATGAATAATGGTAATATTACTTCTTTATTAATATTAAAGATAGAGTATGAAGATGAAGATTATAGTAATTTTACTATTCCTTTTAATAAATCTAAAAGATTAAAGATATGTACTTTTAAAGTAATTAATAAAGGTAAGGGTATTGGAGAAGAGTTTATTATTAATAGAGAAGCCATTATTAATAATGTTAATGAAATATATGTAACTATATTTGATAAATATCAATCATTAATTAAGTTATTTAATAATAATGGTTATTATGAGTATACTAAAAAGAAAACTTGGTCAGATAGTGATAGTTTTGATTTTGAGAGTATGTTGGTGAAGAAGGTTAGATAATAAAAAGAATCATATGTGCATAAGTACATTCTTTAACAAATATTGGTATTCAAATTTTTTTAGTTACTTGTACATGTGATTTTTTCTAAATTAGTAATTAAGAAAAGTATTACAAAATATAAGAATTAAATACATTGATTTCAATATAAAATTATTATATAATCTATTTATGAATCTAGTAAACCAATTTGGTTATCCTTAGCATTCTAAGGTTTAGCGTAATTACATTATTGAAAAAAATTTGAATGTAATTACATTACATTATATTTTATTAAAATTTGAAGTAACTGCTTTCTCGAAAATCAGTTATATCAGCTAAAGCTGATATAACTAATCTTCTCAAAATCACTTACTCCAAACTTCAACTAAATATAAAATACAAATTTTTTGTAGATTCATAGAGGTGATGAAATGTATATATATTGTGGTAAAAAAATTAAGAATCCAATATATATACATTTTTTGTGTGGATGCAAATATGATAAGTACAATAATTCAGATAAAAGAAATGTTGTAGCAAAATACATTGATTCAAAAAAGTATAATTATTCGTTAATTTTAGAAAAACAATTTACATTTAGACATTATAATAAAATGAACCTAGACGATTTAGGTGAGATTGAACTATTTGCATCTTATTATGCATCAACGATTATAATTTTGCATGAGACATATTCAACTGCTGCAGAGACAGCTTTATTTGGTAGTAAAAAAGCTCTTCATAATAAAATACTTGTTATTTATCCTTCTAAAAAAGTAACTGAAGTTAATAATATTGGTACCTTTCTTTACATGGCATATTTTAAAACGAAAAAAGCAAAAAAAGTTTCATACAACGATTTCAAAAGGATTCTTAATGAGGAAAATAAAAACGTTAGATATTATATGACAAGCTTTAATGAAGACAGACTTGATAGTTACATAAAAGAAAAAATTGATACGCATTTTAACAATAATAAGCAAAATATTGATATTTCATTGAGAAAAAAATATATAAATCAAAAAAGAAATTGTTATTCTGTTAGTAGAAAAAATAAAAAAATATCTATTAATCTTGACTATCAATTTATTTTTTCAATTATACTTGCAATAATATCTAATAAGCATTTTCAAAATGATATTCGTGATTTTAATTATTGCATTACTAATATATGCTATATAATTAAGAATATTTTGATGGATACAATTTGTAATAAAGAAAAATTAGATAAAAACGATTTTCAAAACATAACTGTAAAAACTATAGATAAAAAAGATATAAATAAACCAATTAAATTTTGTATTAATATTTTAGTGGGAATAGGACTATTAAAATTTAGTTCTAGAAAAATTGTATTCTCAAGAAAAATAGCAGAAGAGTTATCTGAATATAGGAATATAATTCGAGACGAAAAAGAACAAGATTTTTTTGAAGTTAAAAATGGTGATAATAATGAATGAAGATTATAAAATTATATATATTAAGAAAAAAGACAAGATACGTAAAATAATAACATATAACAATTTAGAAAAAAGAAAACAACACCAATTCATTTATAACAAAATTAATAAATCATTTAAACCATCGATATATTCTAAAGGATATATAAAAAATGAATCAATATATACAAATGTTATTCCACACTTATATAATAATTATTTCTTTAAAACAGATATAGAAGATTTCTTTAAAAATATAAATCATAAAAAACTGATTGATTTGTTATATAATGAAATAAAAAATATTGCTTCACCAAATGATTGTTACAAAATAGTTAAACAATGTTCATATAGTAAAAAGGGATTACCATTAGGTTTTATAACCTCACCTTTACTAGCAAATGTATATCTAAAAAGATTTGACATTAGCTTGTATTCAAAATTAAGAAAACTGAATTGTAAGAATATTATATATACAAGATATGCTGATGATATAATGATTTCATTCAAAGAAACATCGGAAGATATAGGTATAATAAGGAATGAAATCGAAAAAATTATTTCCGATTATTTAAAAAAGTATTATTTAAAAATCAACAAAAAGAAAACTAAGTTTATTGTATTCGCAAAGACTCATCAGGTTAGGTTAACTGGTATAACAATTGTTGAAAAAAATAGTATGAGAAGAATATCTGTAGGAAGAAATCAAAAAAGAAAATTTTTTTATGATGTAATTAATAAATGTAAGACAGATACAAAAATATCAGAAATAGAAGTAAAAAGAATAAAAGGTAAAATGTCATTTTATTTATCAATTGAAAAAGAATGTTTTGAAGATTTTATAACTAAGAATATGAAGATAGAAATTGAAAAACTAGGATATAATTCTCTAATAGAGTTAATTAATAGTTTATAAAAACATATAACTGTTATTATATATATGAATTTTATGATTAATTATAGTACATAAATAATAAGATATAATAACATGAAATTAACTATTTTTATCAAAAAAATAAATAGATTGTAAAGAGAAGATATTATGCAAATTAAACAAATCGGACTTTTAGTATCTATTTGTTATAATTTTGATATGGGCAAAGAAAAAATAAATAAATAATAAAAATATATACAGCAATATGAAAAGACAATTTTATAGAAATGAGGAGTGATTTTATGAAAACACATAGAAGAATAATAATTATATCATTGATAGCAAGTGTGTTATCTTTTATAGCTATACTTTTTTTTGAACAAGAAAGTAGAACATTTCAAATATTTATGGGATTAATGGGAAGTGCATTAGTAACCTTCTTAGTTGAAATACCTAATTACTTATCTATAAAAGAAGAAAATGAAAATAAGTTATATTATTCTCTGTTGAATATAAAAATTCAAATAATTGTTTTAGAAAATAGTATAAATGGACTGATTAATAGTAATAGTATTTTAAATGAAAAAATATGTGATAGAATTATTCAATTCATTTCAATTTATTTAAATAATTTAAATAGTTTTGATAGTAATTACTATATGTGGAAAAAAAGAGAGAATGTATGCAAGAAAAAATTATTAGAATTAATAATATTTTTTCAGAATTAGAACAATTTAGTTATTTATTTGAATCGGCTTATATAACAAAAAGAATTCAAATAATTGAAAAAGAAGGAAAGAATAGGAATGTTATGTCAAATGAAATGTTGGATGAATTAAATACCCTCCTAAAAAAGTGGGAAAATTACTATAAAGTTGTAAATGAAATTGGAAATAGTTGCTTTTCAGGGAAATTAAAAAAGCAGTGGGAAAATAACGAAATTGAGATAAAAAAAAGAAACAAAGCAATAGGAGTAGTTAGCAAAATAAAATAATATAAATAAGTAATAATTTTTTTAAATATTCAATGTGTTTAACATTGATTTTTTAGAATTTAAGTAATTGACTCTTAATTTATTATGAATATAATAATGATTAATAGAGGTGGGAGTCAAATGGGAAGACCTAAGAAAAATGAATTCAGTCAAAAAACTATTAACTTAATAGAAAGAAGAGCTGGTTTTAAATGTTCTAACCCTAATTGTAATGCTCCAACTAGTGGTGCTTCTAAAATAAATGATGGTACTCAAAATGTTGGAGAAGCAGCGCATATTATATGTGCTGGTGATAAAGGGCCAAGAGCAGATTCTAGTTTTCCATCTGAAAATATAAGTAGTCCCGAAAATGGAATATGGTTGTGTCGTAATTGCCATAAAAAAATTGATACCATGAAAAATGTGGTTTTATATCCTCCTGAATTATTAAGAGAATGGAAAAGAAAAAGAGAGGAAGAAGCAGAAAAGTCAGTTGGAGTTCCAGAAAAAGCTTACAAAGATGTTATCTCTGAAATATCTAACGCGTTTCAAAATATTGGAGAAAACAACAACTCATTGATCAATAATGATATTAATTATAAAAATATTAATTTTCCTAGTTTAGGTAATTATTTAGTCAACTATATAAATGATTACAAGCAACCTAAAGTAAAAAAACAAAATGATTTATATATGGAAAAAGTACTAGATTGGTTTGTGGGCAACAGGGCATTTCCTAAGAATGAAATAAAAGAATTATATAAATCATTTGATAATTCTATCTTAAAAATTGATAATGATATTCTATATACTAGAAGGGATGCTCTAATCAAATATTTCACAGGTGATCTTATAGGTGCTAAAAGCAATTATGATTCTAATTTAGATTTTGTTATTAATAATAAAAAAATATTTGAATGGTATAAAAACGATTATTTAATTGATGGGAGAAATTTAGCAGTATATGTTAATCCGATAAATAGGTATGGTGAGAACAATAAATATCAAAAAATAATGGATGATAAAGAAATATTCGTTACATATCCTAGTATTGACCGATTAGAAAAAACATTACTTAATAAGACTTTAGATAGTGCATTTACGATGAGATATAAAAGCAGAGGCATGCAAATATTTGGATTTGGGGCTGAACAAGTATTTATTAATATACAAAAAATAATATATATTTCTATAATATATGGATCTATAACACAATTGCTTGCAATTAGAAATGTTTTTGGGAGAATTTGCATTGAATATGCAAATACATTAGAATATGATAACTTATATTTAAAATCATTAAAATTCTATGCTCTAAATGGAAATTATAAAGAATATAAGAACATTTCTAGTAATATGTCACAAAAAATAAATGATATTAATTCCAAGAAATTTATTAATGAAATATTAAATGCTAGAAAATCCATTATTCCATACATAATTGATCAATATGATATTTTTGTATTCAATCAATTAGGCAGATTACTAGATGATAAGGCATTTATTAGATATCAAAATAGAGTATTTAAAATTTTGAAATCAAAGAGAAAAAATTTAATTATTGATGCAATTAAGTCTTTGTATTCAAATGTTGAAAGAATTACCAATAAGTATGAGCTGTTCGAAATACTTTTAAAACTTGCTAAAAATGGTTATTCTAGAGATGTACAAAATGTATTGGCTTATGTTAATTATAAGAGTTTATCGTTGACAGACAAAGTAAAGATAAAAGAAATCATTTCAATTATTATTAGTAGTAAAGAATATTTATATATATCAGGTTTGTTAATTGAAATAAAAAAAATAGAGAATACAAATGAATATGACGATATTTTGTTACAAGAGGGGTTTGTAGGAAATGAATTATATGAGATAGAAAAGAATAAAGAACATTCAATAGATAATTTAGAAATGATAATTAAAAATTTAGAAAATAAATATAATGATATTTTTAAAACCGGTATTGTTTCTCATAATATAATAGATTATGATTTTAGTTCTAAAGATTTTGATGTAAAAGATTCCAAAATTGATGAACTAATTATTGATAGAATTTTGCCTTTATCGCAAAATAGTCTTTCTCATAAAAGAATTGAATATAGAGAAAAAATAAAAATGCTTAAAATTTTATTATATATTCATTTTTACGATTCAAAGTATGATATCTTTATTAAAGATATTCTTTCAAAAATTCTTGTTTCATCTGATTCTGATTGGCCTATTGAGGAGTACAATGAAAAATATATTAATATATATACTAATGCTTTAAAATTTGTTCTTGATGAATTAAGCTTAAATGATTTATTAAAAAAATATATTTTAATAGGAGATGATGAATATTTTATTGAGGATATATCTTTTGTAATTAGTTATTTATCTTCCAAAATAAAAATTAAAGATGAATGTTCGTTTTTAGTGTCGATTTTAATTGAAAAATCTTTAACTTCTGATAAAAGTGAAAGTGTATGTAGTGCTGTTAAGTTATCAAAAGTTTTATATAATACAAAATATTTTAATAATATTTATAATAAGTTGATTACTGCTTCTCAAAATTGTAGCTTTGAGGTTGCCAGTGCATTTATAACATTATTATTGAATTTAAATGACATTAAATTGCATCCTATAAAAGAAAATTTATTAAATAACTTAAATTTTAATATTAAGAGTATGACAAAAACCTATTTAGCAGATTTGTAAGAAAATGAAAATTTGTAGAAAAGTGTCAATATATATTTAGAACTATTTAGATATATAGATAAAAGATTAAGAATAGATTGTTTGGAGAAAATATTATGGAAATGTGATGATGTTGATAATACTTCATTATAAGAGTAGAAATACTCTTTTTTCTTTTGCTTATTTATTAAAAAACATATATACTAATAGCTTATAGAAGGTGTATTAGTATGGAGATGGAGAATTTTTTTAATGATAATGTATATGTATTATTTGGAATACTACTTTATTATCTGTTTAATAATGAAAGACATAAATTAGTTAATTCTAAAATAATTGTTATATATACTATAATTATAATATTTGGTTTATTTAAAATACTTAGTATACCTATAATGATAAGTATATTTTTATTCTTATTCTTTTTTCAGTATGAAATATTAATAGATGATGATTATAAACATAAATTAATTACTAGTATATATAGTAAACTAATTGATTCTTTATATTTACTTGTATTTAATTATTCTTTCTTATGTTTTATGTTATTAATTTATTTTATTAGTAAAATTGATATTAATATTTTTATTAGTTTATTTAATGAAAAAAATAGTTTTATTAATTTTATAAGTACATTATTATTTGAATATAATATTTTGGTATTTAATAGTGTTTCAGCTCTTGTTACATTTATATATATAATCTTATATATAAGTAAAAATGATGTAGAATTAAAATCTTTTGATGAGATAATGAATGGGCTAAATAATTATTCAAATTTTGGTAATTTTAAAATACTTGATTATAATAAAAGAGAAATACTTACATATATTGAAGATAGATCGTTCTTTTATAGAGAAAATAGTTATAATATGTTAAGTTTAAGATTTGCAAAGTATAAATTGAGACAATTAATTCAAAGATTAATTACTAAAAATAAAGATAGAAAAAATACTACAAATAATAATAAAAACATTAAATATTACATAGTAAAAATATATAAATATATATTAAGTTTATGGAGAGGCCATTCTACAATTGAGATGCAATTATTTAGATCTATCGCAATAAAAAATGGATATGAAAAAGTAATTCCAAGAAAATTTGCCGAATTAAT
>CADBNY010000058.1 GCA_902796215.1 uncultured Erysipelotrichaceae bacterium
CTCCTATTGTAGGGGAAAGTAGTGATAATGTTACTAGTGTTTCTCCTATTGCAGAGGGAAATGTTGCTGCTATTAATTCTATTTCTGAGGTAAGAGATGATAGTTTTAATGTCACTAGTGCTGCTCCTATTGTAGGGGAAAGTAGTGCTAATGTTACTAGTGTTTCTCCTATTGCAGAGGGAAATGTTGCTGCTATTAATTCTATTTCTGAGGTAAGAGATGATAATTTTAACGTTACTAGTGCTGCTCCTACGATAGAAACAAATGATTTTTCTAGTGCAAATGATAATAGTTTTTCAATTTCTAATTCTGAACATGGTAATATAGATTTAGTAAAATTTACTGATAAGGGAGAAGAGTATTTTGATCCTATTAGAGAGTTTAAACCAATTTCTGAAGATGAAATAGCTGGAATTTCTATTGATATACCAGATAATTTTATGGATAGTTTTGATCTCACAAGTGGAATAGAAAAAATTATGAATGGTTTTATCTTAGTTCCTCCTAGTAATAATAAGGTAGAAGAAGATGTTGTTGTTCGTGATGATGTAATTATTCCTGAGGAAAGAGTAGAAGCAAGAGATAACATTATTGAATTTCCTACATCTCAGATTATTGATAATGTTTCTCGTGAAAATGATATAGGGGAAGTTGTTGCTTTTAATTCGTTTGCTTCTGCCAAAGAAGATTTGTATAAAGCTGCTGAGGAAGCTACATCAGATTTGTGTGAGGCTAGGGAAAATTTTGGTGTTGTTTCTGAATCTTATGGCAAAATAGCAGCAGAAAGAAAATCTTTAGAGCAAACAATTAATGAACAAAATGCTACTATTTGGAAGAAAATAATGAAGGTTAAAGAAGAAGCAAATAAATTTAAGGAGCAAGCTGGTGAGATTGAAAAAAAAGCACAGGATGGTAGTAATGCAGTAGATGAATTGAAACGTCGTAGGGAACTGAATGATGAATGGCTAAGACAATTTGATGCTATGCTTGGAGATAGTGTGAGTGAGAACGAGGATAGTCATGGCTATGCTAAGGTTGCATAATTGTTAATATAGAAAGGAAGAATTATTTCTTTCTTTTTTTCATATAATTTAGTGGTGATATTTATTGTACTTTGATGTTATTCAAAAAAATTATCGTTTTTCTGAATTTTATTTTACAAGTGATGAAACCATTTTTGTATCTGGAATAAATCAATATTTTATTATTTCATTTAAAAACTTTAAAGAGGCTTTTGATTGTATACAATTATCTTCTTTTGTAGAGAATTGCTATAAGCCTATTTATAATAATTCTCATAAATATATAACAAAATATAGTTCTTACTTTTTTGTTATATTTCTTATAAAAAATTATATATTTAATCCTTCTTTTTTATTTCAACCGTTAGTCATTTCTGATAAATTTTATTTAGAATGGAGAGATGATTGGATACAAAAAAGTGATTATATTTTGTCTTTTTATTCATCTATTAAAGGAAAATATTCTTTAATTGATGAAAGTATTCATTATTATTTAGGATTATTGGATTATTGTATTTATCTTTTGAATAACTATATTGGTTATTATGATTATGGATGTGTTCAACATAAAAGATTTTCATTAAAGAAATATTTTAATCCTGTTTATTTTAAAATCGATGTTAAAGAAAGGGATTTTGCTGATTATTTAAAATATCTTTTTTTTAGTAATCAATATAAAAAAATTCATATTTCAGAATTGATTTCTTGTGGAAAAAATTATTTTAATTATAATTTAGTATTTATTCGTTTAATTTTCCCTGACTATTATTTTGATATTTTTGATAATATTATTCTTGGGAAAGATTCTTCTTCTTTGTATAATATTATTTATAAGCAAAATTCTTATCTAGATTATATTCAAATGATACGTAGTGAAATTGAAAAAGTTTATCCAATAAAAAAAGATATCAATTTGATATCTTAGTCTACGTTTCTTACTTCTTTTATTTCTGGTATTTCATTGATAAGCATGTCTTCAATTCCATCTTTTAACGTTATATCAATCATTGAACAATCTTTACAGGCTCCTGATAATCTTACATAAACAATATTATCTTCATATTTTATAAATTCTAGATTTCCTCCATCATTTATTAGAAATGGTCTCATTTTATCTATTAAAGATATTATTCGTAATTCAATTTCACTTTTTTCCATTTGTATCACCCAGTTGATTATATCATTCTTTGGGTATTTTAGTAAATATTTCTTTTTTTGTTTAAAATTCATTATATTTTTGATACAATGCTTATGGGTGTTGTATTATGGAAAAATATGAAGTAGGGGATATAGTAGAGGGAACTGTTACTGGAATAGAGGATTATGGTATATTTTTATCTATTGATAAAGATGTTTCTGGATTAATTCATATTTCTGAGATATCTGATTCTTATGTTAAAAATGTTTCTAATTATGCTAAAATTAATGATATTATTTCTGCTAAAGTTCTTTCTTTTGATCAAGTTACTAAAAAGTTAAAGCTTACTATTAAGGAGTTGAATCATTCAGCTGGAAATAATCAAAATCCCAGAATTAAGGAAACTGGTTTAGGATTTCGTGAGCTTGCAGAGGCATTACCTATTTGGATTAAAGAAAAAGAAGAAGAACTGGAAAAACAGCAAAAATGAAAAAAAAGTATAAATATTGTTGACAAATCAAATAATAATTGGTATATTTAATACTGTCAACTGGCGAAAGTTTTGGGCGATTAGCTCAGTTGGTTAGAGCACTTGCCTTACAAGCAAGGGGTCATAGGTTCGAGTCCTATATCGCCCACCATTTTTGTTGCCGAAATAGCTCAATTGGTAGAGCAACTGATTTGTAATCAGTAGGTTCCGGGTTCAAGTCCTGGTTTCGGCACCATTTTTTTTGGAGAGGTAGCGAAG
>CADBNY010000059.1 GCA_902796215.1 uncultured Erysipelotrichaceae bacterium
ATTTCCGTTTAACATTCTAGAAACGGCAATAACTCTGAAAAAGAAAAAAATCCGTTAAAAAACGGACCTTAGTCTAAAAATTTACGCATTACTAGTATTTTTGTTTACAGTAAATTTATACTTATACTTCTCTATTTTTCTATCATAAAGGAGCAATCTTGAGGAACTTCATGAACAAAAGTTCTGTTAATAACTCGTTCTTGTACACCATTATTCATAGAATTTTCAACCATAGGAGTACCCTTATTAATCATGTTAATATCAACATCCATATCTTGATTTATATAATTATTATCACCAGAAATATTGTTTTCCATATTCATATTTTGAAAAAAATCATTATTATACATTTAAATACCTCCTAAGATATTGTATGTAAACAATCTTTTTTTTCCACAAAAAAAGATATCAAGCGATATCCTATTTAACTGTACACTTATATCCTTCTTTTTCAAGTTCTTTCTTAGTCTTTGCTGGAGTTGTCATTTTATCTAAAATATTTTTAGCAATCTTATCAACATCCAAAACAGAAGATACTTTTAAATGCTTATCAGTAATATTTTGTTTACAATCTGTAAAAGCATCTTTATAAGAACTCATTGCAGACTTTACAGATGTACAAAAATCTTGTTCTTTTAATAAACCAATTTGCTCATCAGTATAACTAGATAAATCCATATCATAATCAAAATCCATAGCAGCAATTGTATTACCTTTAAAACCTACATTAAAAGTAATATCAACCCCATTAGCTGTTTGCTTACAAACTAATTTTGATTCTTTTGTATTACATCCAGTAACAACTAAAAGAAAAGCACACACACCAACAAAAGCAATAATTCTATTTTTTTTCATACTTCCTCCTACTAACAATAATATATCATAAATAACATCTTTTTACAATAATAAACCTTTCTTTAAAAAGGGAACTTTATATTCCCATTTGAAACACCCCTCATCATTTTTTTCATCTGATCAAACTGTTGAAGAAGCTTATTAACTTCTTGAACAGAAGTTCCACTTCCGCTAGCAATTCTTGTTTTACGACTAGATTTAATAATTTCAGGATGTCTTCTTTCTTTTGGAGTCATAGAAAGTACAATAGCTTCAATATGAGCCATCTGTTTAGGATCAACTTTAACATTTGTAAGTCCCATTTTCTTCGCCCCCGGAATCAATTTAATTAAATTTTCCAAAGGACCCAATTTTTTTATTTGCTTCATTGTCGATAAAAAATCTTCTAAATCAAACTTTCCTTGTTGCATTCTTTTTGCTGCTTTTTCTGCTTCTTTCTCATCAATAGATTCAGTTGCCTTTTCAACAAGAGAAACAATATCTCCCATACCTAAAATTCGACCAGCCATTCTTTCTGGATCAAAAAAGTCTATCCCATCCATCTTTTCAGAAACACCAATAAACTTTATTGGAACATGAGTTAAATGGCGGATAGAAAGAGCTACTCCACCTCTAGTATCTCCGTCTAATTTTGTTAATACCACTCCTGTTAATGGCAATTTATCATTAAATCCTGTAATAACATTAATAGCATCCTGACCCATCATAGAATCAATAACAAGCAAAATTTCTTGTGGCTCTACAGAAGTACGGATATCTTCAAGCTCGTCCATTAACCCTTCATCAATATGAAGTCTACCAGCAGTATCAATTAAAACGTAGTCATAATGGTTTTCTTTAGCATAACAAACTGCGTTTTTAGCAATCTCCACTGGATTTCTCTTTCCTTCATCATAAACTTCTATATTTAACTGTTTTCCTAATTGCTTTAACTGATCAATTGCAGCAGGGCGATAAACATCACAAGCAACTAAAAGAGGTTTTTTACTATGCTTCTTTCTTAAAAAATTAGAAAGTTTCGCAATAGAAGTAGTTTTTCCTGAACCTTGTAAACCAACCATCATTAAAATCGCAGGATTTCCCTTTAAATTTAAATCTTCGCTATCCCCACCTAATAACTCAGTTAATTCATCTTTTACAATTTTAACAAATAAATCACCTGGATTAATACTAGAAATAACTTCTTCCCCCAATGCCTTTTCTTTCACCTTACTCGTAAATTCTTTTACAACTGTGTAATTAACATCAGCCTCTAACAAAGCAAGACGAATCTCACGCATCATATCAGAAATGTTATCTTCTGTAATTTTTCCATATCCTTTTATTTTATGAATAGCATTTTGTAATCTGTCTCCTAAACTCTCAAACATTATAATCACCTAGAAAATATTATAACAAATAAACCTCCTTTATAAAAGAAAAAAATAAAGTCAACAAAAGTTTGACTTTATTCTTGTTCAACCAACTTTAACAAAGGCTCTCCACTATCAGTAGTCAATGTTGCCATACCTGTACCACCCATTCCTTGTTGTCCCACATTTATATCAATAATTTCAGATAACCCAACAGGTGCAGACGCTTCCTCCAACTTAGGCATAGAAACATCCTGCTGTTGAACTGATGACGCAATAGAATCTATCACAACAGGATTATTAGCAAAAGTGATATTTTCATTGCTAGATTTTGTTATTTCAGGAACACCGACATTAATACTAGGTGAAATATTATTATTTTCAGAAGAACTAACTACTTGAGTAGGCATCTGAAACAATGCTTGATTTGATGCTTGAACTGGTGCTTGAACTGAAATTTGAGCAGGTATCTGAGATACTGATACCATTTGCTCAACACCACCATTTTGCACTCCACACCATATATTAACAACATCACAGTTCCCTGATAAAGGAGCAGGATCTGGCATTTTCATCTTAATAATCAAAGGTATTTTAAAACCTAATCCGAATCCCAAACAAGTTCCAGACTGCAAAGACTTCTGCTTTTCAATAATTTCATCCGTTATATGAGGTATCATTTTGCGCATATAATCAATATCCATTGGATGATTAATTTTAAATATTAAAAAGTTAGTACACTGCGAAATAACATTATCAGAAAGCTCAACTGGTCTTTGAGTAATAATACCTAAAATCACGCCATATTTACGACCTTCTTTAGCAATTCTTTCAAAAATATTATAACCAAATAAGAAACGATCATGATCACTTTGAATATATCTATGAGCTTCCTCTAATACAATATGAAATGGTATACTTCCCCTATTTTTTAAAGACTTACAAAAATCAAAAATTAGGCGAGAATAAATTTTTGTTAAAACTTTAGCAAAATCATCATCTATATCATTTAAATTAATATTAACAATTTGATATTTTCTTCCATCGACAATTAATAATGATGACAAATATTTTTCCAAAGAAACATAATCTTTTACATCAAAATATTTAGCATTGTCTCCAACAATTAAGGAATGTAAACGAACACGTATAGTAACAGAATCTCCATAAGTTTGTTCATTTCTTAACCATCCTTCACTAATTAATGTAAAGTTAAGAGCTTTCTCCAATGTATTTAAATCATAAAAAACCCCCGTATGTGGTTCAAAATCATCATATTCTTCTTTAATAAATGATTCAAGATACTCATTCATTAAAACACTTTCCGTAAAATTACCAGAATTATCAATTAAGAAACACTCTCTAAATTTACGAACATATCCAATTCCTTGAATTGGGGCTTCCATATTAAATTCATCAGTAGAACAACTAGCTAAAATAGAAAATATTTCATTTCTCTTATTAGGAGCAGTCTCATTTGTATACAAAATCGTCATAATAGCTTTAGCAAGCAAATGATTTTTATAAGCATTAGAATCAATATCATTTTGACTAAATACTAATGCCAACTTCAACATTCTATCAATAATTGGAAGTTGAGAATGAGAAGTACATTGCAATAATAAAGCCAAATCATCTCTATTTAACAAATAAATAGGAAGACGTAATTTTTCTCCAATATTATCATTCTCATTTGTACTAATATAGCGATAATTATATTGAGGGTTAATTTGATTTAAATTACTAAAAGCATTGTAATATTCACCTGATGAATCAAAAATAAAAATATTAGCTTTATATGGATTTAATTTTTTATCATGAAACATATTTTGAAACAAACGAGTTGTTCCACAAGACTTTCCTGAACCAGTATTACCAAAAATGGCAAAATGATTACTGAAAAAACTATTAACATCTAGATAAACAGGAAAATCATCATAAAAAGGACAAACTCCTAATTCCATATATCCAGCAGTATCAGAACCAGTAATTAAGGGAACTTCACTTTTATCAATAACACGAATTTGTGCATCTAAAGATGGCTTACGAATCGTTCCACCAATAAGACGATTATCAACAATCTCACCTAAAAAACGTGCTTTAACAATATTTCCTTCTAAATTATCAACTTCTCCTAAAACAGTTTTAACATCATCTTGAAAGACTAAATGTAAATTCATCAAATTTGTCGTAACTTGAACATCATCCTTTAATTTTATTTGGCAAGAATCATCACTAATATAAGTAATTCTATCAAACATAATATATCCCCTCTTTGCTACTTTCCTATATTAAATTATACTAAGAACAAATATATTTTTCAAGAAAAAACAAAGAACCTTTTTAAAAAAGATTCTCTAATTGTTCTTTTATAGAAAAATCATCAATTTTTGAAATAATTTCTTCTATTGTTTTCTTTTTTTCAAAAAGCCCCAGCTTTTCTTCATATTCATCTAGCTTAACAAGAACATTATGGACTTGCTTAAAAGCTGCATTCCTACTAACATCATTATTTTCTGCCATTTCAGCAAAACTCAAATTATGAAAATAGTACTCCTCAAAATATTGTCTTTGCTTTTCTGTAAGAAGAACTCCATATAAATCATAAAGACTATTATAATAAATAACATTCTCCACTAAAATCACCCTTACATCATATCTTTAAATAATCCATAAATATATTTTTCAATATCAAAAACCTGTAAATCATCCTTAGTCTCTCCAAGTCCGATATATTTAACTGGAATTCCTACTTCTTCTTTAATTGCTAAAACAATACCACCCTTAGCTGTACCATCCAACTTCGTTAAAATGATACCTGTAATATTCGTAATCTCCTTAAAAGCCTTAGCCTGGCTAATTCCATTTTGACCTGTAGTAGCATCAATAACAAGTAGTGTTTCACTAGCTCCACCTTCAATTAGCCCATCAATTACCTTATTCATTTTTTCAAGTTCCTTCATTAAGTTAACTTTATTTTGTAATCTTCCAGCAGTATCAACTAAAACAACATCAATATTATCTTCTTTTGCTTTAAGAATACCATCATAAACAACACTTGCAGGATCACTGTCTTCCTTCCCGTAAAAAGAAACCCCTACCTTTTCACTCCATTCTTTTAACTGATTTACAGCTCCAGCACGAAATGTATCAGCACCAACTAATAAAACTTTTTTTCCTTCATCCTTCATTTTATTAGCAAGTTTACCAATAGTAGTTGTTTTTCCAACACCATTAACTCCAATAAATAAAAGAACAGTAGGCCCATCAGAATTATATTGTATTTTATTACTTAATACTTCATCATTAACATAAATAATAAACAATTCATCTACAATAATTTCTTTTAAAAGCGAAGGATCTGTAATATTTTCAGATTTAGCTCTATTCTTTAAACGATCAATAAAACTCATAACTGTATTAACACCAATATCAGCCATAATAAGAATTTCTTCTAATTCATCAAAATAATCACTAGTAATTTTATCATATTTACTTGTTAAACTAACAAGCTTAGAAACAAATCCTTGACGAGATTTTGTAAGTCCTTTTTCATATACTTTTACATCTTTTTTTACATCAACAACTCCATCTTCTTGTCCTTTTAAATTTTTAGTATCAACAGATTTTTCAATAACATTAGTAGTCTTCTCTTTTTCTTGTTTTATACTGTCCTCATTTTCTATATCAACATCATATTCTTCTGCAACTAGTTGTTCCTCATCTTCTATTCTTTTTTGCATTTCTTCTCTTGTATCTTCATTTTTTGTATCTTTAAACATATTTTTTATTCTACTAAATAAGCCCATTTTATAACCTCCTTGTATAAATAAGCTAAAACACTTATTACTAATTGTATCAAAAATAACAAAAAAAGTCTTCTTTTTCTATATATTTATATAGATAAAAATTTTAGTAAATTTTGATAATATATTCATAGAAAGACTTTCAATGTTGTTTTGGTATTTAAATTTATTATACCATTGGTCTTTCTTTTTTTATGCTTTACCAAATATTTTACACTATCATTTTTTTCAAGAATAGACAAAATAAAAAAAATATAGTATACTCATATAGTTAGTTCTTTACAAATGAAAAAGAAAGGAGATTATAATGAAATCAAATGAAACCAACGAAACAAAAATCATCATTTTAGGTGGTTTGGGAGAAGTTGGAAAAAATATGTATTGTGTAATGCATAAAAATTCTATTGTTATTGTTGATGCCGGTGTAAGTTTCCCAGAAAGTGAACTTATGGGAGTCGATTATGTTTTACCTGATTTTACCTTTTTAAAAGAAAATGAGGATAAAATAAAAGCCTTATTAATTACTCATGGTCATGAAGATCATATTGGAGGAATTCCGTTTTTATTACAAAGTATTAATATTCCAGCTATTTATGCTCCAAACCATGCAAAAGAATTAATTGCAGTGAAACTTCAAGATAGAAATATTCGTTATGACAATTTATTTGTATATACAGATAAAACAAGATTAAAATTTAATGAAATGGAAATTGAATTTTTTCGATTAACTCATTCCATTCCAGATTCTCATGGAATAAGTGTAAAAACTCCAGACGGAAGAATCGTTTTAACTGGAGATTACAAATTTGACTTAACACCTATTGGACCAATGGCTGATTTATACAAGATGGCAAAATTAGGGGAAGATGGCGTAGATGTGTTAATGGGAGATTCTACAAATGCTTTAAATGAAGGATTTTCAAATAGCGAATCAGTTGTTGATGAAACATTAAATGAAATGTTTGAAAAATGTAAAACAAATAGAATTATCATTGCAACCTTTGCATCAAACATATACAGAGTAAAACATATTTTTGAAACTTGCTATAAACACAATAGAAAAATATGCATTTTTGGTAGAAGTATGGAAAACAATATTAATATATCTTTAAACGGAGGATATATTGAACATAAAGAACTTCTTATTTCACCAGAAGAAGCAAATAACTTAAAACCAAATGAAGTTGCAATTCTTTGTACAGGAAGTCAAGGAGAACCATTGGCTGCTCTATCAAGAATTGCTAATGGCACTCATAAACAAATAAAATTAAGACCAGATGACATTGTTATTTTCTCATCATCTGCTATTCCAGGAAATGCCCTAAGTATTTCAAAAACAATTAACAAACTGTATTTAAAAGGAGTAAAAGTATATACAAACAATGTTTTACAAGATTTACACACATCTGGACACGCTAATGAAGAAGAAGTAAAATTAATGATACGATTAATAAAACCAAAATATTTAGTACCAGTTCATGGAGAATACAGAATGCTAAAAAAGCAAGCAAATATTGGAATAAATTGTGGTATTTCTAAAGAAAACACCTTTATCGCTAAAAATGGAGATATTCTTATTCTAAAAAATCATACTTTAACAAAAGGTGAATCTACTTTAGGAGCTGATATTTATGTAGATGGAAATAGAATTGGAGAAATAGGAAGTGCTGTAATTAAAGATAGAAAAATCATGTCAAATGATGGAATATTAGTAGTAATTATTAATGTAGATATGAAAAAGCGTCAACTTTTAATTAAACCTAATATTACAACTAGAGGTTTCATCTTAGTAAATGAAAATGAAGAACTAATTCACAAAATAGAAAATAAAGCTGAACAAACAATTACATCTGCATTAGAAAATCCAAAATCGACTTTTGCTACTTTAAAAAGTGATATTACAGAAACTCTTTATCCATTTATTTACACTTTAACAGGTAGAAAACCAATTATTCTTCCAGTTATATTAGACATAAAGCGATAATAATATCGCTTTTTTATATTCTTAAATAGTAATCATTTAAAATAAAATCAAGAGTTTCCTGATAATCACTTTGAAATATTAAAGACAGATAAAAATAAAAAAATCTTTCTTTTTTGTCAGAAATCATTAATAATAATTGATATTGCTCCCATGAAAATAAAGTCAATTTTTTATAAAAAAATGGAAAATTTAAATAAAATCTCTTCATCATATGAATATTTTCTCTCGAATATAAAAGGCTATCCCCAAAACGATACGAACAATAAATAGATAATTTTTCAACAACATTATCATAACAATCTTGATATTTATAAGCAAATTTTCCAATTTTCCAAAATAAGTAAAGCTGATTGCTTGTTTTTTTTATAAAATCACCTCCTATTTTATTATTCGAAAAAAAAATATATATAACAAAAAAAAGCTCTTTAATGAGCTCCTTTTTATAATTTATTTTGCCTCTTCAATTGCTCTAGTTTCCCTTACTACAGTAATTTTGATAGTACCTGGATATTTCATATTAGCTTCTATCTTGTCTTTTACTTCACGAGCAATTCTATGAGCTTCTAAATCATCAACTTCTTCTGGTTTAACAACAACTCTCAATTCACGACCAGCTTGAACCGCATATGTTTTATCAACACCATCAATTTCATTACCAATCTCTTCCAATTGTGATAAACGATTAATATAATTTTCTAATGAATCATTTCTTGCACCAGGACGAGACGCAGATAAAGCATCAGCAATTGCAACAATTACAGCAATGACACTTTTAGCTTGAGTATCACCATGATGAGAAGCAATAGCATTAACAACAATATCATTTTCTTTGTATTTTTTAGCTATATCCACTCCAATATCAACATGACTACCCTCTATTTCATGATCAACAGCTTTTCCAATATCATGCAAAAGTCCAGCGCGTTTAGCAAGCGCTACATTTTCACCTAATTCACCAGCTAAAATTCCAGAAAGGAATGCAACTTCTTTTGAATGTTGTAAAGCATTTTGGCCATAACTAGTCCTAAAATGTAATTTACCGATTATTTCAATTAATTCTGGATCAAACTTTGTAAGTCCTAATTCAAAAGTTGCATCTTGTCCAAACTGAATTATTTTTTGTTTCATATCTTTGCAAGTCTTATCATATATTTCTTCAATACGAGTTGGATGAATTCTACCATCATTAATTAAACTTTCTAAAGTTACCCTAGCAATTTCTCTTCTTAAAGGATCAAAACTAGATAAAACAACAGCTTCTGGAGTATCATCAATAATTAAATCCACTCCAGTAATAGCTTCAATAGTACGAATATTACGACCCTCACGGCCTATAATTCTTCCTTTCATCTCATCATTAGGCAAATCAACAACCGTAACTGTTTGATCACTTGCAATATCTGCTGCATATTTTTGCATACAAGCTACAATCATTTCTCTAGCTTGTCTATCAGCTTCCAATCTTGCCTCGTTTTCTGCCTCACGAATATATTCAGAAATCTCTTTTGACATATTTTCTTTAACCTGATTCATCATAAGTTCACGTGCCTTATTTCTACTAAAACCAGATATTTTTTCAAGTAAATCCAGTTGTTCTTTTCTTATTTCCTCCACTTTACTTTTTTCAAATTGAATTTCTTCCTGTTTTTCAGATAATTTATTTTCGCGTTCATCTAATGTTGTTTCACGCTTTTGATACATTTCATCACGTTTATCAAGGTTAGCCTCACGTTGCAACAATCTTTTCTCGCTATCCTTTAACTCTTCTTTCTTTTCACGAATTTCTTTATCTAAATCCATCTTTAACTTATGAGCTTCTTCTTTTTGCTCAATCGCAGCATTTCTCTTTAATTTTTCAATTTCCTTTTTTGCAGAACTAATCATATTTTCTGCCTTCTTAGAAACTAAATTTCCCCGAATAGAGTTAATAATAAATGCTAAGCCAAATCCAACTATTAAGCCTATAATAACAAGTAAAATGGAGAATACTATATTATTCATATCTTTCCTCCATCTAGATTAGTTAACCCAATCTAACTATATTTTAATTTTTAATTCAAACTATGTCAAGAAAAAAGGAAAAGCATAAGATTACTTTTCCTTAAAATATCTTTCAATAATATCATAATCACAATAATAAACTTTTTTATCTCCAATAGCCATATAATTGTCTCTACCTTTTCCAAGAATTAACACTACTGATCCCTTATCAGCAATATCCAAAGCATATTGAATAGCTTTCCCTCTATCAAGTATTCGAATGTAATCTTCACTATCTCCTACCATCTGATCAATAATATCATTAACATCCTCATTTCTAGGATCATCCATTGTAAAAATAGAAACATCACTATTTTCTATTATATATTTTCCAATCACACTTCTCTTTTCTTTGTCTCTTCCACCAGCACTTCCAATAACAACAATTTTTCTATCATAGTTTTGAAAAGAGGAAATAACACTTTTTACACCATTAATTGTATGAGCATAATCTAAAATAATATCATAATCTTGCCCAAAATCTAAAACTTCTAATCTTCCATCAATAGGTTTTAAATTCTTTATTCGATTAAGAATAATATCCTCGTCTATTCCATATAACTTACAAATAATATATGCCATAACAACATTATAAATATTATATTTTGCCTTTAAAGGAGAAACAATTTCTATTTTTTCTAAATCATGATTTAAATATATTCTAGTATATTTATCATCTTCTAGATAATTAGTGATTACATAATCATTATTATCACAAAATCCAAATTTAATACAATTGTTTACATGAATATTATTTAAAACATCATCATCACCATTTAAAACAGCAAAACCATTCTCTCTAACAAGATCAAGCAATTTTAATTTACACCTTACATAATTATCAAATGTCCTATGAACATTTAGATGATCTCCAGTAATATTTGTAATAGCAACAATATCATATTGAAGATTTTTTACTCTATCATGCAACAATGACTCACTAGAAACTTCCATTGATAATGTAGAACAATTCATATCAATTATTTTCTTCAAATTTTCATATAACTCACTAATAACTGGCGTAGTATTATTTACAGAATACTTTTCATTAAAAATTTCTAATCCATTCGTCCCCATATAGGAACAATTCCCAATTACATTTTTTACAATTGTCGCTGTGGTTGTTTTTCCATCAGTACCAGTAATACCAATTAATCTTAATTGATTAAAATCTAAATCATAATATTTTTGACAAATTTCACGATAAAAATCATTAATATTTTTATCCACAATAATATGTGGAAAATTCATTTTAATATCTCGATCTGCAATTACAAACACACACCCATTTTTGATAGCATTTTCTACATAATCATAGTGATCAACGTTAAATCCTTTTGTCGCAACAAAAAGAAAACCAGATTTAACATTTCTTGAATCATCAGTTATCCCACAAATATCAATATCGTAATTACAATCAATTAACTCATTAATATTTTTCATATCTTCCTCCAATGAAAATATATGATTTTTAGAAATATAAATGAATATTAAATCAATTCTTTTCTCTCTCAACTCTATCTTTTAAATGTTTCATAGCTTCTTCTTCATCATTAAAATATATAGTCCCATCTTTCAACTTCTCATAAGTTTCATTGCCTTTCCCTAAAATCAAAACCATATCACCCTTTTTTGCCATATCAATTGCTTTTTTAATAGCTTCACTTCTATCAATAACAACCTCATATTTAGACTTATCAGAAATTTCTGCAACCATCATATCAATTATTTTAGCAGGATCTTCACTTCTTGGATCTTCATAGCAAAAAATAGCATAACTAGCATTATCACAAACTGTCTTACCAACAATAGGTCTTTTCAAATAATCTCTTTCACCCGCTTGACCAATAACAACAATACTTCTATTTATATCTAAAGTATTAACAAAATCTAATAAATTTTTAATACCATTTGGAGTATGAGCATAATCAACCATTACTGCAAAATCCTGCCCAATATTTTTTAATAAATCCATTCTTCCTGATATATTAATATTTTTAACATTAGACAAAACATCATCTATATTAAATCCTAAAGAAATAACCGTCAATAAAGCTCCTGCCAAATTATATACATTAAAATCTCCTAACAACGGACTAGAAAACTTATATTCTTTATTATGATAGACAAAAACAATATCCGTCTTAGTAGGAAATACTTTATAAGATAAAATACATAAATCATTATCTTTATCTCGACCATAAGTCAATACCTTACCATGACAAGCTTTCAAAACATCTAAATAATATTTATCATCTTTATTCAAAATAGAAAATCCATTACCATCAATCCTTGAAAATTGCATACATTTACACTCTAAATAATTTTCAAAACTACCATGGATATTTAAATGCTCACTTGTAATATTTGTAATAACTCCTGCATCATATGTAATTTCATCTAATCGATGACGAAAGTATGCCTCAGATGAAGTTTCCATTACTACATACTTACAACCAGCTTGAACAAATTCATCAAAATACATATATAACTTATCAGTATCAGGAGTTGTATTTTGGGTATCTCTCTTAAATTTTGAACAAGATCTGCCATTTGTTCCAATATAACCACAATTATTAGCACCAATTAATGACTGTATAATAGTAGCCGTTGATGTTTTTCCATCTGTTCCTCCCACAGAAATCAATGTTAATTTATCATCTGGATTATCATAAAACTTTCTACATAAAATTGGTAATATTCTATTTGTATCAGAAACCTTTACAATAGGGACTCTATCTTCTTCTACATCATGACTAACAACAACTGCACTAGCTCCTCTTTGAATAGCATCATCTATAAATTCATGTCTATCAACAGTAACTCCCATAACACAAACAAATAAATCTCCTGGTTCAATTTCACGAGAATTAATTTTAATACCTTTGATTATAGTATCATATTCACAATCTATGATTTCATTTAATTTTTTCATATAAATCCTCCAAATTAAGTATACAACATAAAATGACAAATTTAAATATTAAGGTTGATTCACAAAAAGATTCATATTAAAATAGCTAATGGAGGAAATAACATGAAAGTTAATATTATAAATGCAGAATGTGATCTTGGAGTCGATGTTGACGGTGCTTCCCTTGGACCTAAAAAGTTAAAAGAAACGATAAAAAATAACAATACTATTAATAACATCATAGATGTACCATGCAACTGTACTAATAAAGACAATGAAAAAAACAATTTAAAGAAAAATTATGATAGACTAATAAAATATACAACTAAATTATATAAAACTATCTTAGATAGTAAAGATTTTACAATAACTATTGGTGGCGACCATAGCATTGCCACTGCAAGTGCCCTTGCATCTATAAAAAAAGAAAAGAATCTAGGAATTATCTGGATTGATGCTCATGCAGATTATAATACCTTTGAAACAACAATAACAGGGAATCTACACGGTCTACCTCTCGCAACAATTAATGGCTATAACAAAGAATTATCTTTATTTCATGATGAAAAATATTTTGACGCAAAAAAAACAGTTATAATAGGATATAGATCAGAAGAAACAAATAAACAAACAGAATTAGAAAATTTATCAAAAGCAGGAGTCACAATCTTTACAACAAAAGACTTACAAAAAGAAGGAATAGAAAATACATTAAAAAAAGCATTTATTATTGCGTCAAACAACAACTCAAACAAAGTACATATTAGTTATGATTTAGATTTTATTGATCCGATAGATGCTCCAGGAGTAAGTATACCTGAAAAAAATGGACCTTCAAAAGAAGAAGCCTTAGAATTAGCAAAAGAAATTACAAAATATATAAATTATGTATCTTCGTTTGATATTGTTGAATTAAATCCAATAAATGACATAGATAATAAAACTCTCAATATTGCTAAAACAATATTAAATATAATTTTAAATAAATTATCAAAAGAAAAGTAGTCATCGACTACTCTTTTTTATCTTTTAAATCATCAGATAAACCTATATCATAAAAACTACGAACTTTTTCTTCTAATTCATGACACAAATCAGGATTATCTTTTAATAATAACTTAACATTCTCTTTTCCTTGTCCAAGTTTTTCACCTTGATAAGAATACCAAGCACCCGTCTTTTCAACAATATTAGCCTCACTTGCCAAATCGATAACTTCTCCAGCACGTGAAACTCCTTCTCCATACATAATATCAACAATACAAGATTTAAAAGGAGGGGCAACTTTGTTCTTAACAATCTTAACAGTTGTTTTATTTCCAACAACTCCATCTCCCATTTTTAATTGCTCACTACGACGAATTTCAAGTCGAACACTTGCATAGAATTTCAAGGCTCTTCCACCAGTTGTTGTTTCAGGATTTCCAAACATTACTCCAACTTTTTCTCTTAATTGATTAATAAAGATTACTGTTGTATTTGTTTTACTAATTGTTCCATTTAACTTTCTCAAAGCTTGAGACATAAGCCTAGCCTGTAAACCAACATGAGAATCTCCCATTTCACCATCAATTTCTGCTTGTGGAACTAAAGCTGCTACCGAATCAATAACAATAATACTAATTGCTTCACTTCGAACTAAAGCATCACAAATTTCTAGAGCTTGTTCACCTGTATCTGGTTGTGAAAGCAAAAGTTCATCAATATTTACCCCCAAGCGTTCAGCATAAACAGGGTCAAGAGCATGTTCAGCATCAATAAAAGCTGCCCTTCCACCCAATTTTTGATGTTCTGCTATAGCCTGAAGTGCAAAAGTTGTTTTACCACTAGATTCTGGTCCATATATTTCAATAATTCTTCCCTTTGGATACCCACCAACACCCAAAGCAATATCAAGAGATAATACCCCACTAGACACAACATCAACTTTTAAATGCTTATTATCCCCTAGTTTCATGATAGAACCTTTTCCAAATTGTTTTTCAATATCATTTAATACTTGCTCTAAAGCTTTATCTTTATTCTTAGAAACATCTTTACTAACTGCCATTTATTATCCTCCTCGTAAATAACTTATCGTAAATAACTTACAAAATTATTGTATAATACAACTAAATTAATTGTCAATACTTTTTCGAACAATTGTTTTATTAAAAATAAAATAAAATTTGTAAAAAAAAACAAAAATTCTCTTAGCAAAAAAGAGAATTTTAAAATCCATTCACATTAAAATCAATAATTCTAATTATTTGAAAATAGCAAATCTTTATTTAAACGATAATATTCAAATGCACTTATAACAGATAAAATACATGCCACAAATAATAAAAATAAATCTACTCTAATATTAATAAATTCAAATGGAATATTATAAAAGAAAACTAAAACAAGTCCAACCATCATACAAGCAGTCTTAATCTTCCCTGATTTTATAGCAGCAACAACATTTCCCTTGCTAGCAGCTTGCATTTTGATAGCATCAACAATAATGTCCCTAGTAACATAAATAACTGGAATAATAACTGGAATAAATCCATTAGCAGCCAATAAAATCAAAATTGGACTAACCAAAACTTTATCTGCAATAGCATCTAAAATCTTCCCAGTATCTGTAACCATGTCATATTTGCGTGCAAGATAACCATCTAAAAAATCTGTAAGACTTGCGATGATAAAAATAAATCCTGCAATAATATAATTAAATTCTACAACAACACCATTAACATCATATTTTGGAAATTGAATTCCAAAAGAAGAAAATGGTACACATAATAATAAAATAATTACTAAAGTCAAAAACAATCTCACAATAGTAATTCTATTTGGCAAATTCATAAAACACTTCCTCTCTCTATCCAACCCCTAAGTTCATCTGTACGCTTAGGTACACGATTAATAGTACTAATAACTAGATACAGAATAATAATAAATAAAATTAAACCAATAGCTGCATAAATAAAAGGCCAAACATTAAATTTTTCCTTATATTCTTTCGTATAAGGTGATTGTACCTTTTTTTCCTCAGACTCTTTTTTCTTTTGAGCAGCAACAATATCATCCAAAGAAATTTTTGATGTATACTGAAATAAAAAATTATTAAATTCATCAACTACTTTATCAGAATCCAAACCTAAATATTTTGCATACAATTTAATAGAATTTTTTAATTCATAAATATCTTTAAAAGCTCTAACATTACCACTCTCTATATTTTCAAGATGAGATGTAGAAAAGTCAAGATCCTCACAAGCTTCTGTAATACTAACACCATTACTAATTCTAGTTTGCCTTAAATAATCACCTAATTCTTTCAATATAACACCTCATTATCATTAACAAAAAAATATAAATAAGCCATGTTCTGTACCCCCGCAGGGGTGGTAAACATTTATCTACCAATTACTTGGTCCTTAACTCCGTTTATTTCCTTCATCAAGACTCCCCTACCAAATTTGGGTTTCTCACTCGCAGGGTTTACCACGTTTCACTCTTTTCTTTCGAAAAGCATCGTCACTGTGGCACTTTATGGATTATTCCTTATCAAAGACTTAGGAACAATTACCGCCGTTAGCTAAAAAGCTACTCTAGGTTATTTTTTTCCTAGATACGAACACTACAATCATTTCAGATTGTGTGAGCATGGACTTTCCTCAAGAGACAACAGTCTCCAGCGTTTACCTATATATTAATTGTTATCTTCTAAATTACTGTCTTTTGAACCATAAACCATTTTTTCCAGTTGTGAAAGTCTTCGCATAATATCAATATTAGTATTTTCACCTTTAGACTTAGTATTAGAAGCTACTTCCATACTTAATTTAGAATTGCGTAATTCTTGTTTCAAATTCATAATTTCAGTAAGCAAATCTGCCTTTTCTTTCTCCAAATTATTAACAATTTCAAGAAAACGCTCATAATCATCAATAATATCATCAAGAAATTGATCTACTTCTTTTAAACGATACCCTCTAGTATCAATTTTAAATTTCTTTTCAAGAATATCTTGAGGCATAAACTTAATTTTATTTTGATACATTTGATACATACATTATCACCAATCCCTTATATACTACATTATGTCATTACTTAGTATTTTTGTCAATCGAAAACCCTTTATTTAAAGTAACAACAGTAAGATTTCTTTGAATAATCATAGTAGTATAAATCATTTTATTTAAAACCTGATTAACCTCTAAAAAATTCATTTTATCACCCAAAAAATAGAATAATATACATTTAAAAAAAAATCATAAAAACGACAAAAGAAGAAATAAAAATACATATAAAAATTTGTGGAAAAAAAAAGCAATTTATAGTATAATGAATAATAGGTGATGAGATGAACTATCCCAATGGCATAAAAAAACAGACAAACACAAGTAAATTAACAACAAACATCAATTATAAAAATAGAGGAATGACTTTAGAAGCAGAATTAAATAGCTCAAATGAATATTATAGAAAAATAGATAAAGCATTCATTTATAAAAAGCCAACACCAATAAAAATAACAAAAGTAGATTATCCATCAAGAGACAAAACTATTATAAAAGAGGCTTTTTTCACAATTCCATCAACAACAGACTATAATGGACTATACAATGGAAAATATATTGATTTTGAAGCAAAAGAAACAGCAAGTAAAACAGCTTTTTCTTTAGCAAATATTCATCCCCACCAAATAAAACATATAGAAAACATTTTCAATCATGGAGGTATAGCCTTTTTAATCATAAGATTTACCACCTTGAATGAAACTTATTTGCTACCAGCAAAAATTTTCTTAGATTTTCTAAATAAAACAAAAAGAAAATCAATCCCAATTATTTTTTTTAGAGAAAAAGCTTATAAAATAAAAGATGGATATAGGCCAAGAATTGATTATTTAAAAATAATTGATGAAAATATTGGAGGTATATAAATGCAAAAAAAAGAATTAAAAAGAAAAAAAACAAAGACAAATAAAAACAAAAGTTTAAAAGATGGAATAAAGAAAAGATTACCAAAATCGAGCAAATCAAACATAAAGATTATTTTTTTAATAATAAGTTTAATATTCTTAATAATTAGTTACACAACATTTGGAAAAATAATTACTGCTTTAGTTGCTATTTTATTGGGATTAATTTCTCTTATTTGGCTTATCCTAACAAAAAAAGGCAAAAAAAGAAAAAAGATTATAAGTATCTTATTAATTATCATACTAATATTAGGAATTCTTAGTTTGGTAGCATTTGGAGGATTTGTTGTCTTTATAAAAAGCAAATCAGATCCAAAATATAACAAAACTAAATTAAATACTTTAGAAATTTCTAGAATTTACGATAAAGATGGTAACGAAATTGCAAAACTAGGTTCAGAAAAAAGAGAAAAAGTTACGTATGATGAACTTCCTGAAGTTTTAGTTGATGCAATAATTGCAACAGAAGATTCAAGATTTTTCCAACATAATGGATTAGATGCCCCAAGATTTTTGAAAGCAACTATCGGTCAATTAACAAATGGATCTGGAGCTGGTGGTGCATCAACTCTATCCATGCAAGTTGTTAAAAATAGCTTTACAGATAAATATGGACAATTAACTTCAGGAATTCCAGGAATTATTCGTAAATTTGAAGATATTTATCTAGCAGTTTTCAAATTAGAAAAAGACTATTCAAAAGAACAAATTATTGAATTTTATGTTAATAACCATTTCTTAGGAGGAAACATCTATGGAGTTGAAGAAGCAGCAAATACTTATTTTGGTAAACATGTAAGTGACTTAAATTTAAGTGAAGCAGCTATCCTAGCAGGAATGTTCCAATCTCCAAACTATTATCGTCCTACAATAAATCCTAAAAATGCTGAAAAAAGAAGAAGAACTGTACTATATTTAATGAACAGAGCTGGATACATTACAAAAGAAGAACAAGAATTAGCAAATTCTATTCCTGTAGAATCACTAACAATTGATGCTAATAATGTCAAAGAAAATCCAAATCAAGGATTCATTGATACTGTTGCAAATGAATTAGAAGAACGCTATGGAGTAGATCCTTACACAACACCATTATTAGTTTATACAACATTAGATCAAGGAAAACAACGAGCTGTTGATTCTGTCTTATCTGGAGAAAGATATGATTGGATAGATGATAGAGTTCAAACAGGAGTTGCTGTTATCGAATCAGAAACAGGAAAAATTTTAGCAATTGGAAATGGTCGAAGCATTAATTCTAGAAACAATGGAACAGCTAAACAATACAATTATGCTACACAAATAAAAAGACAACCAGGTAGTACAGCAAAACCACTATTTGATTACGGACCAGGAATAGAATATAATGGTTGGTCTACATACCAACAATTTGTAGATGGACCATATACTTATTCAAATGGAAGATCAATAAAAAACTGGGATGGAGGCTACTATGGTCAAATAACATTAAGAAGAGCCCTATCAACATCACGTAACATTCCTGCTCTAAAAGCCTTCCAATCAGTAAAAAATGAACAAATTAAGGAATTTGTTACAAACTTAGGAATTACTCCTGAAATATGTAACAGTGGCTATAAATATGACAAAGCAACAGACAGATGTATTAATAAAGAAAATGCAAACGATATAAAAGAAACAATTGCTTTACATGAAGCTCATTCAATCGGTGCATTTACTGGAGTTTCCCCTTTACAAATGGCTGGTGCTTATGCAGCATTTTCGAATGGTGGCTATTACACAGAACCATATTCTGTTACAAAATTTGTATATAGACAAACAGGTAAAATAATAGAACAAAACCCAGAAAAGAAACAAGTTATGTCAGATGCAACTGCATTTATGGTTTCAAGTGTATTACAGGACGTTTCTTTAACTGGAGGAACTCCAACAAATGTAGCATGTAAAACAGGAACTACAAACTTTGATGAAAACACAATGAATAAATACAACATGCCAGGAGATGCTATTCGAGATTCATGGGTAATTGGTTACTCCACAAAAACAACAATTGGTATGTGGTATGGATATGATGATTTTACAAAAGAATCAATAGCTCAAGGATACGTATTACACAATGTTCCAGCAACTATTCAAAAAGATAGACTTTTCAATGCATTAGTTGCAGCTGGAGCAATGGAAGCAAACAGAGAAGCATTTAACCAACCAGAAAGTGTTGTAAAAATTGCTATATCCCCAAGTAGTAATCCAGCAAAATTAGCTACTCCAGGAGGCCCTGCAGTATATGAACTTTTTAAAAAAGGTACAGAGCCTACAGAATATGATCTAACAAATTATAAAATTGCTGCACCTGGTAATTTTAATATTTCTGATTCTAATGGAAGAGTTAATTTATCTTGGTCAGAAGTATCACCAGGAGTATTAGCTAACGATTCATATGGAAAATTTGGATACAATATATATAAAGATGGAGTTCTAATAGCTTGGACAGATAAAACATCATACTCATTTACTCCAAGCGGAAGTATCTATGGAACTTATAAGATTATAGGAACTTACAAATCATATAATGATATTCAAAGTGAAGCAGCTACAAAAACATATGAAAAACCTGCTGAACCAAAAAAAGAAGAAAAAAATGACTCAAATGAGCAACAAAATCAAAACAATGATAACAACAATAATAACAATAATAGCAATAACAACGACCATAACAACAACAATAACGATAACACCAATCCTTAAACAAAAAGAAAAAAGAAACCACTAGTAAACTGGTGGTTTTTCTCTGGTCACCTCTAAACTTGTTCCTGCTGTATAAATACTATATTTCAGATCTATCCCTATTTTTGATATATTAGTACACTACTTTTATCTTTCAAGATAAAACTTAATTTTGGTACATGTGAACGTGATTTGAGCATACTTCAGCTGTTATTATATTTACTTTCTTTCATCTGCATAATTAATTTCTAATCTTTTTTCTTCATAAAATACTTTTCCCCTATATTTTGGAGCCAATACAATATGATACTTACAATTCCACTTTGTATGTAATAAACTATTTATGTCCTGCAAGGAACGCACATCCTTTGTTTCTTTTTACTAGCGGCAAACTGCAATTTAATTATAACAAAGGAGAATTTCACATTTTAAGGCTCAACCTAAAGCTGAAAAAAAACATCGGACTATCCGGTGCTTTTCTTTTTACAAAAAAATACTATTTCTTTTCTTGAAATAGTATTAGTGTTCAAAATAAGACTTAGATTACAATTATTTCTTTTACTTTGTATAATTTTTTGCATCTGTGTCTTGTGTGCTTAATATACTTTGTAGATAATTATAAACTTCTTTGTCTCCTTCTGCCATTCCCTTTAAAAATGACTCCAATGTCCATCTATCAGTATCCATATCTGCCAAATTAAAAAATGGTTTTTGTTCCAAATAATTTTTATCATATTCAACAACTTGACTAGTGTAATAAAATATAGTATTAGAATAAAAAGTATCACCATTTATGTGTATGAAACCTTCAAGAGAATCTTCCCGAGGTGCCCAGTTTATAGCATCCTGATAATGCCCAATTCCTTCTTTCTTTGCTAGAAAGTATAGACTATTATACTCTTCTTTTGATATATAATAAATATTATTGTCAATAATAATATAGAATCCAATTGATTCAAATGGTTTAATACTTTCTTTAAAAGAACAATTGTTTTTTTCCCTATATAATTCTAAAATATCATCAGATATATTGCGTGTCCCTGCTTTTAAAACATCTATAGTTTTCTCGGTACAATCAACATTTTCTTTTATATCTATAACTAAACCATTAATAGATATTCCTTTGGATTTTTTTATAACTCTAATATATTTGTCCATTACAGAATAAGATCTCCAGTATTCACATTCGCCTAACTGAAAACGAAATACTTGAATATCTGTTGCGATTATTTTTTTTATAGAATCGAAATCCATTGTATCAAAGTTGAAAGTATTAATTAGTTTGTCTCTAAATAATGGATAATCATATCTGATTATAGGAAATTTTTTTAGATAACTATAATAATGAGTTGAATTTTCACCATAATTTCTTACTTCTACTTCCAACTGACAAGTTATATTTTGTTTAGCATTCTGATTAGCACTAATAATCATTTAAATTTCCCCCTTCTCTAATGCACGAATTATATCACAAATGTTGCTTATTGTCAATCATTTGTTCTCATCTTCCTCCTTGATTAACTTTAATATTTTTCATAAACCTTTCTTCTTTATAATCAAAAACTTTTTTATTCAAAATATTGATAAATAATATAAAAAACACATGAATTTATAGCTTATTTTAATTGAATAACTACCATACTTTTTGACATCAAACTAAATAAGCGATATAATTATATAGGTGATAGCATGTATAATATAGATAACTGTATTTTAGTAAGAAAAACATACTTATTTCCAGAAAACGGTATTATTAAAACTCCAATTCATGAAATGATTTATGACTTTGGTAAATCTACATTATTAGGCGATGCTATAGTTAATAAATTAAATGAAAAATATAAAAACATGGCTGATTATGTTCAAGAAAGCAAAAAATATGACATATATTATGAGACATATAGAAGAACCATTCATTTTTGCATAAATACTGTTGCTGAAAATACTGTACATGGACATTTTGATTACCCATATGCAATAATTGAACCATTAAAATATCATATAAATGATGAATCATTGTTAGGATTAAGAGTTGAAGATACATATTTTTCAGATGATATGTATTTATCCGATGAAGCTATTATTCTTATACCTGAAGAAGAAAAAGAAAAACTAGCAGAAAAATATGATTTCACCGGTTTAAACATTCAAACTTACACAGGTGATATTGAAGATGCAATTAAAGATACACTACAACTATATGGTTATGATTTCTTTGCAAGAAACAACAACGGATATCAAGATGCTCTAAACCCAGAAAGTAAAGCTTATGAAATGTATAATTTCATCCATAATTATAGTCAAGAACATGGAATACCCCAAGATCAACACATTTCTTCAAAGATTAATTATGATGACCAACTAAAAAGAATAACAGAAGCAATAAAAATAGATAAACGACACTTAGAACATGTTTTAGCTAGTGGTTTAGTAAGTCAAGAAACTATAAATGAAGTAAATAAAGTAAAAGATATATTTGAATATAGAAAACATTCAGAAGAGTTTAGGAAACTAATGAGTAAAATAGTAGATGAAGTTGGATTAGAAAACTTAGCACAATTAACAAAAAGTTTTAATCAAGAAATGATTAAAGAAAGAGAACTAAGAAAAATAGCCAACAAAGATTCAAAAAAAGATAAAACACCCCAAAAGAGATAGAAAAAACAAAACAGCAGTTGGATAGCTTTTATAAAAAAAGAAGATTTTAGCACTACAAAATCTTCTTTTTCTCTTTACAAATATCAACTAACTCACAATTTTTACACAAAGGTTTTACTGCCTTACAATAATATCTTCCAAATAGTACAAGCTGTAAATGTGTTTTAGCCCAATCTTTTTTTAGAAATTTTTTCATTAATTTTTGCTCAACCTGTAATACATTATCAGTAAAAGATGCTAATCCTAACCTTTTAGAAACGCGGTCTACATGGGTATCCACTGCAATAGCTGGCTCTTTATAATATTCGCTCAAAAAAACATTTGCAGTCTTCCTCCCAACTCCTGGAAACAAAATCAATTCTTCTCGATTTTTTGGAACAATACCATCATATTTCTCATCCAATATTTCAGCAATACTCTTCAAATACAAAGATTTTCTCCTAAAAGAACCAACCGGTCGAATAATTTTCTCTAAATCAGCTAAATCAGCTTCTTTAAGTAGCTTTAAAGTTGGATATTTTTTAAAAACTAAAGGCATTACTTGATTAACACGTTTATCAGTAGATTGAGCACTTAATACAATTGCCATTAACAATTCATAATCATTATGATATATTAATTCACACTTAGGATCAGGAAATAAATTATTTAAATAGTTAGTTATTCTATTCATCATCATCAA
The DNA here is from genome assembly GCA_902796215.1 of uncultured Erysipelotrichaceae bacterium. Classification (GTDB taxonomy): domain Bacteria; phylum Bacillota_I; class Bacilli_A; order RF39; family UBA660; genus UBA3789. Next base: position 23,955 of record CADBNY010000059.1, read on the forward strand.
ACCAATTCCAATCAACTATTTCCATATCAATATTACTATCTTTTTCAGCCTTTTCAGACCTCTTCTTTCGCATATCTTCAACGTCTTTTACTTCCTTAATTCCTGCTTTTCCCCATTCATATAAGATCTTATCAATATATCGTAAAGTTGTAACACCATTTAAAGTTGCTTCCTTTAATGCTTCCTTTATCAAATCCTCACTCATATTATTATCTAACCAAGCCCTAATAATTTCATAATCAATAGGTCCTAAGGTACGACCAAATTCTTTCTCAATAATTTCAAAAATATTTGAATTATTTACATTATTAGACCGATTTACTTCATCCATAGTAAATATAGTTAACTTATTAAAAAAATTTTCCAAAAGAACAACTTCTTCCATTAATCCTTTCTCATTTTTCATAACTTTCACCTGAATAAAACCCTTTTCAGTAAGCAAATCTATATAATTCATAGCAATTCCTAATTCTAAATTTAACTCATTTGAATATTTACTTGGATTAAACGGAAAAGAATCTCCTAAATTATATAAATACATTAAAAAAATAAATTCATCTAACTCCAATTTTAAATTTTTATAATTCTGAAGTAAAAACATAGGTATCACTATATTTCCATTTTTTAAAATATTCAATAATTTAGTATTTTTCATAAAATCATCTCCCACAATATAATATCATATTTAAAAAAAAAGAATCATTTTAATTACTATAGATTCTTTTCTTAAAAAAAGTCATCAAAATCAGAATTTTCGTCTTCCTCAGTATCCTCAGTATCTTCTAAATTCATATCACTAGTACTATCAAAAGAAGGAGCATTTTGAAGCTGATTAATCTTATCAGTATCCACAAATTGGTTTAAATCAACATTATTATTAATATTAGTACTATTACTATTTACATTAGGAGCAGAGAATAAATCAGTAATAGAAGAACCATTATCACCAGAAGAAGTAGCAGAAGAAACATTACTATTATCTTCAAGTAACACTGAATTATCCACATTACCATAACTTAAATCTAATGTGGGCTGAGTATCAGATAATAAAGACATATCTTTTTCATTTGAAACCTCATCCTCTTTATTTTTATCAAAAAAAACTTTTTCTGATTTTTCAGAATCTCCATTTATAGAATTATGACCTAACAAATTCATAGAAGATTGCAAATAGAATAAATTATAATTTCTTGTTGCCAATTTTACTATAACAAGAAGAATCAATATTAATAAAATAAAATTAGTAATATAGGCAAATAAAGGAATCTTTGCAATAAAAAGCAAAATTGAAATAACATACAAAATAAAATAAATAATTCCCACAATTTTTCCAAAAACGATTTTTGCAGTTATATATGCATCAGCAATAGGAAAATAAGCAAGAATATTTTTATAACCATACATCCTCATATGAAGCTTATTCAAAAGAACTCCAAGAGATACAAATATAATAAGTATAGAAAATATAATTATTAATTTAGAAGTAAATATATTAGAAGATAAACCTTTCACAAACTTCTGAAAAAAACCACTTTCTTTCTGAGTAGGATTATCCTTATTTGTAATTTCCTCAATTGTCAAATCCTTATAATTATCATAACCACCAATCTGACAATACTTATTTTCATCCATAACAGCAATATAAGAAACGTCCTTTACACCCTTCCCACTAACAAAATATTTAGATGTAACTGAAATAGAAAAATCATGACTCTGATTACCACTTAATTTAAATCCAGCATAACTACTACTAATATCTTTTGCTGAACAATATGTTAAAAAACCAATATTTTTCTTATCCGCTCCAAAAAGTAATATATTAATACTAATAGACGATTTACTAATTGTATTATTATGTATAGCACCAAAAGAAATCGAAGAATTCCCACTACCATCAATTTGAGAATTATAAGCAAAATCTTGATATAAAAATTTTTCAGTATTAACAGTAGCTACAGTATCAATAGGAATTAAAACATTTTTTTCATACTCTTCAGCAAAAGTAAATAGTGGAAATAAAAAACTTACACTACAAATAATAAAAGTAATAATTATCTTTTTCATATAATACCTCCTATCCATAGTTTTTTAAAATATATTGAGAAATCTTTTTTTGATTATTTTCCAATCGACGATATAATATTTCCCTTTCCAAATCTTCATAAATTTTTCTCAAATATTCTCCTTCACCTTTATGAAGAATTTCCATAATCATTAAAGAATTAATATTGATATCAGAGCGAGATTTAATAACCAACCCATCATATGCTTCTGTAATATCTTTTATATCAATTTTTTTGATTTCCGCTGCTACACTATTAACATACAATCCATGTTTATATAATACCATTGGATCCAAATTATTAAGATCCATAACTTTATGAACACTCTTAATTAAATTCAATTCATTTTTATTAAATGGATATTTTTCCGCAACATCTAAAATACTCCAAATCCCAATTAAACTAATTGTCTCAGATTTTAATACTTGTGACAAATTTGAAATTTCTAATTCTTTTTCCAACCCCAACTCTAATAATAATTTTATACCATTTTTATAATTAAGACTAGTAAAAATCTTCTCTAACTCACACTTTTTACGATAATATGACAATTTCTTTAATAAATACTTTGTCTTCAAAATAGCATCTTTAAGATTATCATCTAAAGAAAAATCTAAAATCGTGGCAAAACGAACAGCCCTTAAAATTCGTAAACTATCTTCAGAGAATTTCTGATATGCATCTCCTACAGTTCGAATAATTTTCTTATCTAAGTCCTTTTTTCCATCCAAATAGTCAATAATATTTCCATCTTGATCCATACATAAAGTATTAATAACAAAATCTCTACGAATCAAATCTTGATATAAATCATCAATGTACTCAATTTCATCTGGTTTTCTATTATTAACATAAGTAAGTTCTTTTCGAAAAGTTGTAATCTCAAAACGAATGCCTTTCATAATAACCGTAACAGACCCATAATCTTCATTAGATAAACAACTATCTTCAAATATCTCTTTTATTTGTTTAGGGGTTGCGTTTGTAGCAATATCAATATCAACTGATTCAAATCCCAATAAATAATCTCTTACAAATCCTCCTACAATATACGCTTTATAATTATGACTATTTATCTCTTTTAGAAATTTTAAAGCAACTTCTAACATTAAAATATCACCTATTATTATTGTATCAAAAATAAATAAAAAAGTCATTGATTAAAAGAACAAAAAAAATATCCACTAGCTAAGCTAGTGGTTTTTCTCTGGCGCCTAAAAGGCTTGGGTTCTTGCTTCGCTTAAAAGCACCCATACG
>CADBNY010000060.1 GCA_902796215.1 uncultured Erysipelotrichaceae bacterium
ATATGATATCATACTAAAAAATATATTAGAAAAATATACTAGAAATTTATATCAGATTATGATAATCTAAAAATAGAAAGGAGTGTAGAAAAATGAAAAAATGTAAATATTGCCAAGCAGAGATCGCAAAAACCGCAAAAACTTGTCCAAAATGTGGAGGAAAACTTGGAATTCCAGGATGGGCAAAGATACTAATTCTGATTGTAATTATATTTGGATGTATAGTAGGCTGTGTTGGAAGTTGTTCAAATGCAGTTGATGATGCAGTAAAAGAGACAAAAAATAGTTATAAAGATAAAAATGGCAAGACTAAGTTTAAAATTAACGAATCATTTGAAAATAAAAAAGAAAAAATAACAATGACAGAAGTTAATACAAATTTTACAGATTATAATGAATATTTAGGACCTAAAGATGGTAATAAAATTATTGCAGTAAAATTTGAAGTAGAAAACATTAGTAGCGAAAATGATGAATTATATGTTAGTAGCCTTGAATTTAATGGATATGCAGATGGTGTTGCAGTTGACCAATATCTATATGCGGCAGATCAATATAATGATATAACAGCAACAGTAGGAAAAGGTAAAAAAACAGTAGGTTATGTATTATATGAAGTTCCAACGAATGCACAGAAAATAACTATAGAATATAATGCTAATTTTTGGACAGATGGAACTGCAATTGAATTTATTGTTCAAGAATAATAAATATCCACAAAATCTGTGGATATTTATTTTTATGTTATTTTCAACAAAATCTGTGGATAATTATTCATTTAGTAACTTACAATTATAATCATATAAGAAATTATTAACAGTATCAACATCGTATATATGCTCTTTAAAACAAAATCGTATAATCAAATCAAAAGTTGTATTCATAGGTAAAGAATATGAAGCACTACTTAGCAAATCTTCTATTTCTTCTTCATTTAAATCTAAAGCTAATCCAAATAAAATAATAGTCTCCTTAGAAGGATGATAATCTTTATTACCACGAATCTTACTAAACAATCTTCTATCAATATTGACTTTATTATATACATCAGCATCCTTTAAGCCTCTTTCATCAATCAACCTAAACAATTTCATTTGAAAAGTATTTTCATCTTTATTTTTTTTTATAAAAGTATCGATGTTTTCAGAACAACATTCATAATCAACAAAATTAGCAAAAGTTCCTTCCTTAAAAGTGCTTTTTTTAGCCGGTTTTAAATATTGATCTAAATACAATTTTAGTTTCTCTTTTATGTCCATAAATGTCTCCTTTCAAGTGACCAATTAATTCCTTTTATACGATATTATTATAGCAGAAAAGGAGATGAAAGAAATGAAAAAAGAAAAGAAATTAGATATTGTCTTTATACTAGACAAAAGTGGATCAATGGGAGGACAAGAAGAAAATACGATAGGAAGCTTTAATGAATATCTTGAAAAAGAAAAGAAAAACAACTATAAGACTTACATTACTACAGTATTATTTAGTGACAATTATAGTATTCTTCATGATAGAATTGAGGCCTCAAAAGTAAGAAAAATAACAGAAAAGGATTACTATGTAGGAGGATGTACAGCTTTATATGATGCTTTAGGCAATACAATTCAAAGTATAAAAGAACAAAACACAGACAAAGTATTATTTATCATTATCACAGATGGATATGAAAACGCCTCAAAAGAATACAAAAAAGATGATATAAAAAGACTAATTAAAAAAAATAGTAATTATGAATTTATATATATAGGAGCAGATATTGATTCATATGCCGCTGGTAATAATATTGGTATTAATAGTAACAATATAGCAAATTTCAAAAAAGATAAAAAAGGTACAACCAAATTATTTGAAGCAGTTCAATGTTTTGAAGAATCTATGATGGGAGAAAGCCTAGCAAGTACAAAATGGAAAGAAGAACTAGATGAATATATAAAAAATAATAAATAAGCATAAAGACCTCTAAAATACATCTGAAAGAAAATTTCAGGTGTTTTTTATGTAAAATTATTAATTTTATTTGACAATAATAAGAAAAATAGAAAATAATAATGTATAATGATAATAAGGAGATGATTAAATGATTAGAGTAGCAATTAATGGATTCGGAAGAATTGGAAGATTATGCTTTAGACTAATGGAAGAAAATGAAGAATTTGAAGTTGTTGCAGTAAATGATTTAACAGATGCTGATCAATTAGCTTATTTACTAAAGTATGATACAAATCATAGAAACTATAGAATTGATGAAATTCATGCTGATGGAGAATACATTGTTGTTGGAAAAAGACGTGTAAAAGTCTATGCTGAAAAAGATCCAGCAATGTTACCATGGAAGGATTTAAATATTGATGTTGTTTTTGAATGTACAGGTTTATTTACATCAGAAGAAAAAGCAATGGCTCATATTAATGCCGGAGCAAAACACGTTATTATTTCAGCTCCTGCCAGTGGAGACTTAAAAACAATTGTTTACAATGTAAATCACAAAATATTAACAGGGGATGAAAAGATAATTAGTGCAGCCTCATGTACAACAAACTGTCTAGCCCCAGTAGTAGATGTTTTAGATAAGGAATTCGGAATTGTAAAGGGATTTATGACAACTGTACATGCCTATACAAACGATCAAGCATCACTTGACATTGCTCATAAAAAAGGACACATGGCACGTCGTGGAAGGGCATGTGCTGCAAACATTGTACCTGCATCAACAGGAGCAGCTTCTGCTATTGGATTAGTTTGCCCAAACTTAGCAGGAAAACTTGATGGAACTGCTATGAGAGTGCCAGTACCAACTGGTTCAGTTATAGACTTAGTTTTAGAACTTGGAAAAAATACAACAAAAGAAGAAATTAATGAGGTATTAAAAAAACATACAAATGAGACAATGGAATTTACAATGGACCCAATTGTATCAAGTGATATTATTGGTAGACGCTGTGGATCTTTAATAGATGGCCTATTAACAAATGTATTAGATGTTGATGGAAAACAACTTGTTAAAGTAGTATCTTGGTATGACAACGAAATGAGTTATACTGCTCAAATGGTTAGAACTGCAAAATATTTAATGAATAAGTAAAAAAGGAAGAATAATAATGAATTCCTTTTTTTTGCGAATAAAAAATGATATACTTATAATGAATAGGAGAATTAGGGATGACAACAATAAAAGATTTAAATATAACAAATAAGAAAGTAATAATAAGATGTGATTTTAATGTACCAATAAAAGATGACAAAATAGTAGATGATACAAGAATAAAAGAATCACTAGAAACAATAAAATATTGTTTAGAAAATAACTGTAAAGTAATCTTACTATCACACTTAGGAAGGATAAAAGAAAAAAAAGACTTAGAAAAGAACAATTTATCTCCGGTAGCAAGACACTTATCAAAATTACTAAATAAAGAAGTATTATTTAGTGAAACAACTCGAGGAAAAGAACTAGAAAACATAATAGAAAATATGAATTTTAAGGATGTGCTACTAATTCAAAATACAAGATATGAAGATTTAGATGGCAAAAAAGAAAGTGGAAATGATGAAGAATTAGGTAAGTACTGGGCATCACTAGGAGAAATATTTATCAATGATGCCTTTGGAACAGCACATAGAGCACATGCATCAAATGTAGGTATAGCTTCTAATTTACCTAGTGCCATAGGTTTTTTAATTGAAAAAGAACTAAAAGCACTATCAATTCTAGAAAGACCACCTCATCCGTTTATCGTAATTCTTGGAGGAGCAAAAGTTGCTGATAAAATTGGTGTAATTGAAAAATTAGTTACAAAAGCTGATAAAATATTAATTGGTGGAGGAATGGCATTTACTTTTTTAAAAGCAAAAGGCTATGAAATAGGAAAATCTATTTTAGACGAAGAAAGTATTGATTTTTGTAAAAAAATATTAAAAGACTATGATGCTAAGATTATATTACCAAAAGATTTTGCGGTATCAAAAGAATATACAAATGCCCAACCTTATCAAGAAAAAGATATTGAAAACCTACAAAAAGATGAAATGGGATTAGATATTGGTTCAAAAACAAGAAAACTTTTCGAAGAAAATATAGAAAAAGCATCAATTGTTATGTGGAACGGACCGCTAGGAGTATATGAATTTGATAAATATAGGAAAAGTACAGATATAATACTAAAATATATAGTAGAAAATAAGATAAAAACAATTTTAGGTGGAGGAGATATTGTTGCAGCTGCAACGACAGCAGGATATAAAGAAAAAGTATATCATGCATCTACCGGTGGTGGAGCGACTCTAGAATATTTAGAGGGAAAAGAATTACCAGGTATAGAAATAATAAAAAGAAAATAGTAATTAAGTGGGTGATGGTTTTGAGTAAAGAAAAATTATTTATTGCAGATCCATATAATGATACACACATTAAAGCAATTATAAACTTTGAAAAGGAAAACAACATAGAAAAAAAGATATCAGAAGAATTAGAAAGAATAAAAAGTAGTACTCCAAGGAAGCAGTATATAGAAAATGTTGAAAACTCAAATGATTTATCACTATATATATATTTAGAAGAGGAAAATAAAATAAAAGATGGATGCTTTATTCAAGGTGTAAAAGATATAAAAAAGTGTAAGATAGTATTTGCCCCAATACATACTCTATCAAGAAAGAAAATGATACGATTAGTAGAGAAATATGCTTTTAAAATATTAGGAATGGAAGAAGTATTCTTAGAAGTAGATCAAAGAGACAAAACTACCATAACTTATTTAGAATCTAGATATGAAAATCTAGGAGAAGATAATGAAAAAATATTATTTTTAAAAGAAAAAAAGAAATAAAAGGAAGAAATAGGGAAAGATAATATGAAAATTCTGGATAATTTAAAGAAAAATACAATACTATTATTAAGTATTACCTTAATAGTATTGTATATTATATTGAAAGATGATTTTTATGACATAATAAACATATTACAAAATCTAGATATAAAATTTATTTTGTTAGCCATCTTATTTTTCTTTTTATCTGTTGCAATAAAAGGATATGCAAATTACAAAATAATAAATGATAAGGAAAAAATAAGTTTAAAGGAAGCAATAAAACATAATTTAATTACTCAATTTTTTAACGGAATTACTCCATTTTCAACAGGTGGACAACCAATGGAAATTTATATGTTAACAGAACATAATATTTCTGTTTCAAAAGCCACTAATCAAACAATACAAAGTTTTATATTCTATCAAATTGCTTTAGTAATATGTGGTGCCTTAGCTGTTATTTATAATTTTATCTTTCATCTTTTCCCAAAAGTAACGATATTAAGACACTTAGTGCAGTTAGGATTTATTATTAATATTGCAGTTGTTATAGTATTAATAATAATTTCTTATTCAAAAGGGATTACAAAAAAAATAGGAAATATCATAATAAAAATATTAAAAAAATTAAGAATAAAAACAGATGAGAAAAAAATAGAAAAAGTATTTGACGAATACTATGAAGGCTTTCAAGAAATAAAATCAAGAAGAGGATTGTTTCCTATGGGAATTATACTAAACATTGCTAGTTTATTATGTCTATATATAGTACCTCTATTTATTCTTTATAGTATGAGAGATTTTATGAGTATAAGTGCCGTAGAAACAGTAACAGCCTCTGCTTATGTTTATATCATCGGAGCATTTGTTCCAGTACCAGGAGCTAGTGGTGGTATTGAATATGGGTTTACCCAAATATTTGGTAACTTTATCTATTCAAATAAACTATCAGCTACATTACTTTTATGGAGATTTATTACTTATTTTGTAGGAATGATTACTGGAGCAATAGCTTTTAATGCAGAAAAGAAGGAGAAAAAATGAGAATTGGAATATTTACAGAAACATATACGCCATATATTAGTGGTCTAGTAACAAGCGAAGTAATGCTAAAAAAAGCCCTAGAAAAGCAAGGGCATGAAGTATATGTAGTAACAGCCAACTTAGAAAGTTTTAAGTATGAGTATGATGAGAAAGAAAAAGTTTTAAAAATACCAGGAATTCCAACTGGAATTTATGATTCAAGACTAAGTAGCATTTACCCGGTACGTGCTGTAAATAAAATTAAAAACTGGAAGTTAGATGTCATTCATTCTCAAACAGAATTTGCAATAGGTACCTTTGCTAGAATCTTTGCCAAACAATATAATATAGCTCTAGTTCACACATATCATACAATGTATGAAGACTACATATACTATATAACAAAAGGATATTTTAAAAGGTCAAGTAAAAAACTTTTAGAGTATTTCACAAAGTTTTATTGTGACACAACCGCAACAGAATTAATTGTTCCAACAAATAAAACATATAAACTATTTAAAGAAAAATATAAATTTAAAAAAAATATTAACATTATTCCAACAGGAATTGAAGTAGAAAGATTTTACAAAGAAAATATAAGTCAAAACGAAGTAAATGATTTAAGGAAAAATTTAAAATTAGCAAAAAAAGATTTTGTAATTTTATTTGTAGGACGGCTAGCTGAAGAAAAAAATGTAGAATTTTTAATAGAAGCAGAAAAAGATATTCAAAAAAAGTATAAAAACATAAAATTAATTATTGTTGGAGATGGACCGGATAAAGAAAAATATGAAGAATATGCAAAAAAATTAAACTTGGAAGAAAATATTATTTTCACAGGAAAAGTAGCTTGGGATGATATGCCATACTATTATCAAGTAGCCAACATTTTCGCAACTGCTTCAAAAACAGAAACACAAGGCTTAACTATTATCGAAGCCATGGCATCAAATGTTGTTCCAATCTGCATGAAAGACGAAGCCTTCCAAAGCATGATAACAGAAGAATTAGATGGACTTTTTTTTGAAACAAAAGAAGAATATAAAAAACAAGTTTTCCGTCTTTACGAAAACAAAGAAGAACGAGAAAGATTTGACAAACAGGCTAGAATTCAAGCAGAAACATACAGTTCAAAATACTATGCTGAAAAAGTTTTAAAAGTATATGATAGAGCAATCAAAGAAAAGAAAGAAGAAAATAGATTTGGATTATTTTCAAAAATATCAAAGAAAATAAGGGAGATAAAAAATGATTATAGCACTAAATAATAAAAGTAACCTCGAAAAAGAAGAATTTAGCATTTATAAAGAAAATTTAGAAAAAATAAAAACAAAACATAAAATGATATTGTGTCCTACATTTTTAAATATTAGTCAATCTAATTTAGACTGTATATCTTTAGGATCTCAAAACGTAAGTGCCTCTGAAAATGGAGCATTTACTGGAGAAATATCTGCTACTCAGTTAAAATCATATGGAGTGAAGTATTGCATCGTAGGCCATAGTGAAAGAAGAGAATATCAAAAAGAGACAAACCAAGAAATAAAAGAAAAAATAAAAAAACTATTTTCCAATGACATAATTCCTATTTTATGTGTAGGTGAAACATTAAAAGAAAGAAAAAGTGGAAAAGTAGAAAAAAAAATAGAAGAAGAATTAATACCTGTCTTAGAAGATTTAACGGAAGAGCAAAAAAAACAATTAATTATTGCCTATGAACCAATCTGGGCTATTGGAACAGGAATAATTCCAAAAAATGAAGAAATTAAAGATGTACTTACTTATATAAAACAAAAGAGCCCAACATCTTCTCTTCTATATGGAGGAAGTGCTAATGAAAAAAATGTTGAAAACTTAAGTAAAATAGATTTAATAGATGGATTTCTGTTAGGAGGAATAAGTTTAAAAATAGAAAAAATAAAAATGTTTTTACAAAAATGTAAATAGACATACTATATCTAAATTCGACAAAACTTGTTCTTTTTTTTTCTTTAAATTTTTCTCGACATATTATATAATAAAAGTGCGTGGTAAGATAAGAGAGGAGAAAAAATGAAAAAAACAAGATTATTCGTTATTGACGATAATAAAGATTTAGTAGGAATGATAAAAGAATATTTTAAAAAATCTCAAGACATAGAAGTATCAATGGAAGCAAAAGATGGCAATGAAGGGATTTTGATGATTGATAAAAATGTAGATGATTTTGACATTATTTTATTAGATTTAGTAATGCCAAATAAAGATGGACTGAATGTATTGGAATACCTAAACAAGAATAATATAGATAAAAAAGTAATTGTATTAACAGCTTATAATACTCAAGAGGTTATAAGAAAAGTAGCTTCATTAGGAGCCAGTTATTTTATGGTAAAACCATTTGAATTATCAGATTTAGAAACAAAAATTAAAGAATTAACGATAAGAAAAACAACAAAAGGTGAGTCAATAGATTTATTTCATAATAATCTACAAATATCTATTACAAAAATGCTTCATGAATTAGGAGTACCATCGCATATTAAAGGATACCAATACATCAGAGAGGGCATTACTCTTGTCTATAAGAACCCAGAAATTGTTGGAGGAATAACCAAAGAGTTATATCCAGAAATAGCCAAAAAATTTGACTCAACGGTATCACGTGTAGAAAGATCAATTCGACATGCAATTGAAGTAAGCTGGAATAGAGGAAGTTGGGATTTAATGGAAGAAATATTTGGGCATAGTGTAGATATAGATAAAGCAAAACCTACTAATTCAGAATTTATTGTAACAATAGCTGATAAACTAAGATTAGAATTTAGTAAGCCATTAGTAACCAATTAGACCAAATCATTGGTCTTTTTTTTGTAAAAAAAGAATAAATCTTGACAAATAAAGTATAAAAAATTATACTTAAATTATAAAAATATGGTAGGAGGTACAAATAATGGAACGTAAGATAGATAAATATTATAATAAGTGGAAAAATGATGTTATTAGGAAACCTCTTATTGTATATGGTGCCAAACAGATAGGAAAAACATTTTCAGTCCTAAATTTCGGAAAAAAAGAATATAAAAATGTAATATATTTTAATACCGATAACAACAAAGAGCTATTAAATTTATTTAAAAAAGAAAGATCAACAGAAAAACTAATTTTAAATATGTCCTTATTATCAGGTGAAACAATTTTAAAAGAAGACTCCTTAATTGTTTTAGATAACATAGTTGATAATAACATTGTAAAAGGCTTAAAAATATTTGGAAGTGAACATAGTAAATATCATATTATTGCAATAACATCAAAAAAAGAAAAATTATCAGAGTTTAAAGGTGAAGAATTACAATTTAAAGCAATGAATTCCCTAGATTTTGAAGAGTATTTATGGGCTTTTGGTGAAAAAAGCTTATCAGAGTTAATAAGAGAATCATTTAATAAAAAGAAAACATGTCCTTTTCACAAAGTAGCCTTAGATTATTTTCAAAATTACATTGAAACAGGAGGATTTCCAGAAGTTATTTTAGCAAGCTTAAATGGAAAAAACAGTTATGAATTATCTGCGATAAAACAAAAAATATTAGATATTTATAAAAAAGAAATAGCTCTAACTTCTAATCTTATTGACATAACAAGAGGAATAGAAGTACTAGATTCAATACCAGAACAATTGAAAAAAGTAAATAAAAAATTCCAATATGGACTAATTGGAACGGGAAAAAGATCAAAAGAGTATGAAAGTAGTATTGCACACTTAGTAAATAATGGATTAGTATATAGAAGTTATAAGGTAGAAACAATAAAATCACCATTAAGTAGTTGCAAAGAAAAAGATAGTTTCAAACTATATGCTCCTGATGAAGGACTTCTTTACATGATGCTTAATCTAAATCGTAAACAATTTTTAATGGATGAAAACATAAAAGAAGTCTTATATGAAAATCATATTGCCAAGACAATAGCTGAAGGAGGATTTTCCCTATATTACTACCAATCAGGGGGAAAAGCAGAAGTTAATTTTGTAATTCAAAATAGAATGGGACAAATCATCCCAATAGAATTAACAATAAAAACAAATTCAAAAGCCAAATCGCTATCTGTATTTATGAAGAAATTTACAGTAACCCAAGCTTATCGAATTACCGAAAACAATTTTTCAACCAAAAAAGAAGTTCGGTATATTCCTATATATGCAACTTTCTGTTTAAAAGACAATAGAATATAAAAAACACTTTTAGCGAAGTGTTTTATTGTTGGACAACTTCATCCATATCAACCTCAAACAAAAGACCAGGAGGAATGTTCAAAGCCAATGAAATTTTCCATAATGTATCAACAGAAAAAGATTTTTTACCTTTTTTCGATTCATTTCTTCTAATAAATTCATGAGAAACTCCAACCATTTCTGCTAATTCAGCTTGAGTAATACCCGCTTTAATTCTATACTTTTTAATATTTCTAGAAATTTGTTCATAAATATTAAATTCATATTTATTCATAAAATTCCTCCTAACAAAAGATATACCATTATTATGAATGAAAAAGCAAAAAAGATATGTAAACATATAATTTACAAAATAAACAAAAAATTGTAGAAAACGAAAAAATGTTCTATAATGAAAAAGAGGTGACCAATATGAAAGAAAGAATTGTCTTCCATATTGATGTAAATAACGCTTTTCTTTCTTGGACAGCAGTATATTTATTAGAAAACGGATATAAAAAAGATATTAGAGAAATCCCATCGATTATAGGGGGAGATGAAAAAACAAGAAGAGGTATTGTTCTTGCTAAGTCGCCTGTTGCAAAAAAATATAAAATTCAAACAGCAGAAACAATCTATCAAGCAAAACAAAAATGTCCTACTTTAGAAATATATCCTCCTAATTATAAATGGTATAGAAAAAAATCTAGCGAATTAATGGAATTTTTATCACAATATTCTCCAAACCAAGAACAATTATCAATTGATGAATGCTTTCTAGATATGACGGGCATGAACTATATATATAAGGATTTAGAAAAATTAGCACATGAAATTAAAGATGAAGTCAAAAAAAGGTTTGGATATACTATCAATATAGGAATTGGAAATAATAAATTATGTGCAAAAATGGCATCTGATTTTGAAAAGCCAGATAAAGTACATACCCTACTAAAAGATGAAATAGTAACAAAACTATGGCCATTAGATGTAGGAGATCTTTATATGTGTGGAAAAAAAACAAAAGAAAGATTAAATCAAATGAAAATATACACAATAGGGGATTTAGCAAAGAAAGATTTAAAAATACTAGAAAAAGAATTCAAATCTCATGGGAAATATCTTTATGAAGCATCACGAGGTAAAGATTATTCAGTAGTAAAAGAACAAACAGGAAAAAATCAAAGTATCAGTACAACGGAAACGCTTCCACACGATTATACAAACTCAGAAAAATTAAAAGAAGTCCTTTTAAAACAAACAGAAATGGTAACAAGAGAATTAAGAAGAAAAGAATTATTCGCAAAAACAGTAGGTGTTATTTTTAAAAATAGTCATTTCATAAATTATTCAGCACAGGAAACCTTAGAGCAAGCTAGTAATAATACGAAAGAGATACTAAATAAAGTATATCAAATTTTTGATGAAAATTATAAAGATGATGAAATAAGACTAATTGGAGTAAGACTATCCAACTTAACAGAAAAAAAACAAGAACAAATTTCCCTCTTTGATAATGAACAAAAAGAAGAAAAAAAAGATAATACTCTTCAAGAAACAATGGATAAGATAAATACTAAATTTGGAAAATCAATTGTAAAACCGGCATCTTTAAAATTAGTTGGAGAAAGAAAATTAAAAAAGTAAAAAACCGATAAAACTTTCCTGTTTTTCAACATTTTCAATACTGAAAATAGGACAAAATATAAATAAATTGACAATCTACTTTACCTGATTTAAAATTGATTTAAAGAGGTAAAACGATGATTGATAATGTAAAAAAAGAAGTAATAAACTTATTAGGGAAAGATGATTCTGGGCATGGAATGAATCATATTAATAGAGTATTAGATTTATCTTTAAAATTTGCTGAAAAAGAAAAAGCAAGTAAAGAAGTAGTCACTTTAATTGCTTTACTTCATGATGTAGATGATCATAAGTTATTTGGTATGGAAAATGCGGAAAAACTTATAAATGCAAGAAAAATTATGAATAATTGTAATGTTGATAAAAATATACAAGAACAAGTATGCAATGCACTTAATAATATTGGATATAGTAAAAGATTAAAAGGTCGTTGTCCAACAACCCTTGAAGGAAAAATTGTATCAGATGCAGATATGTGTGATGCATTAGGAGCGAATGGTATTTTAAGGGTCTATACTTATAATACGAAAAATAAAAAACCATTTTTTGATAGAAATATTTTCCCAATTGAAAATATGAGTGCCGAAAAATATACAGGAAAATGTGCCGATAGTAGTGTATGTCATATTTTTGAAAAAATATTAAAACTTAAAGATTTGATGCTAACAGATTCTGGTAAAGAAGAAGCTAAAAACAGGCATCAAATAGTTGTAGACTTCTTATATCATTTGTTTGCTGAAGAAAATGCTCCTGAATGGACAGAATACTTAAATAATTATCTTAAATAAAAGTAATTTGTCAATATTGAAATTTAAATTAATTAGGCAAAAATTATATTGATTACAGTAAAAAAGTGAAAATTAAAAAAAATAGAAAAAAAAATAAAAAAGTGCTTGCAAACGCTTTTTTTTCTTGCTATAATTAAATACGTGTGACTGCTTAGATGTGCGAGGTTGCTGATACGCCAGGGCAAGTTGTTAATTGGCTATTAGGTTATTCGCTCGGAGCAAGTCTATACTAGATATAGGCGAAGGGAGGATTTTAAATGTCAACAGAAAGAATACGCATTAAGATAAGAGCATATGATCATAGAATCTTAGACAATGCAGCTAAAAAAATCATAGAAACTGTGAAAAGAATTGGTGGAAAAATATCTGGCCCAGTACCACTTCCAACAGAAGTAGAAAAATTCACAATTTTAAGAGCTGTACACAAATATAAAGATTCTCGTGAACAATTTGAGATGCGTACACACAAAAGACTAATTGATATCAAAAATCCAAGCAAGGAAATTGTAGATGCACTAGCTCATTTAGATTTACCAAGCGGAGTAGATATTAAAATTGAGACAAAATAATGGAGGAAAAGTAAATGAAAGGAATCTTAGGTAAAAAAATAGGGATGACTCAAGTTTTTACAAAAAATGGAAAGTTAATTCCCGTAACTGTTATTGAAGTAGAACCAAATGTGGTAACTCAAATCAAAACAGTAGAAAAAGATGGATATGATGCTATTCAACTTGCTACCGATTCTATTAGAGAAGGATTAAGTAACAAGCCAGCGATAGGCCATACAAAGAAAGCTAACACAACACCTAAGCGCTTCTTAAGAGAAATTAGAGGAGTAAATGTTAATGATTACACTTTAGGGCAAACAGTTGGTGTAGACATTTTTGAAGCAGGGGAAATTGTTGATGTTACAGGAACTTCAAAAGGTAAGGGGTTCCAAGGTGTTATTAAAAGACATAATCAATCAACTGGACCAATGGGTCATGGTTCTCAATACCATAGAGGAGTTGGTTCTTTAGGTACAATGTTACCAATGCATGTACTTAAAGGAAAGAAAATGCCTGGTCAAATGGGTAATGTAAAAAGAACGGTTCAAAACTTAGAAATCGTATCAATTGATACAGAAAATAATGTAATTTTAGTTAAGGGTAATGTTCCTGGTCCAAAAAAATCATTAGTTATGATTCATACAGCAGTAAAAAATCCAAACGGGAAAAATGAAGCTGCAGACCTAGTGTCTTATGTTGAAGAAGTAATTCCAACAGAAGATACAAATGTAGAAACTGTTACAGAAGAAACAACTACTGAAAAAGCAGAATAAAATCATCACAGATCAACCAATTAGAATGATAAATTGTATAAGTGATGAAAGGAGGAATCGTAAATGAAAAAAGCAGAACTTTTAAATTTAAAAGGTGAAAAAGTAAAGGACATTAATCTAAGTGAAGAAGTATTTGGAACTACTCCAAATAACGCTGTTTTAAATGATGCGATAATATTAGCATTAGCATCATTAAGACAAGGAACACATAAAACTAAAAACCGTTCAGAAGTTTCCGGTGGAGGAAGAAAACCATGGAGACAAAAAGGAACCGGACGTGCACGTCAAGGTTCAATCAGAGCCGTACAATGGGTAGGTGGAGGACGTTATGGAACTCCAGTGCCAAGAGACTATAGTAAAAAACAAAATAGAAAAGAAAGACAACTAGCAATTCGCTCTGCATTATCAGAAAAAGTAGATAATAGAGAAATTATTGTTTTAGATAAGTTAGAATTAAAAACTCCAAAAACAAAGGAAATGCTAAGTCTTTTAGAAACATTAAAAATATCTGATAAAAAAGTATTACTAATAGTAGAAGAATTTAATGACAATATCATCTTAGCAACAAGAAATCTTCAAAATGTTGTATTAATATTAGCAGATGAACTTAATGTTTTAGATGTCGTAGGAACAGATGTAATGGTAATTACAGAACCTGCATTAAAACACGTAGAGGAGGTGCTTAAATAATGAAAGACACAAAGTATTTAGAAATAATAAAAGCACCAGTTATTACAGAAAAATCAGAAGCAGCAAAACAAGAAGGAAAATATACTTTTAAAGTAGATCCTAGAGCAAATAAGATTGAAATAAAAGAAGCGATTGAAAAAATATTCAATGTTAAGATACAATCAATTAGAACAATTAATGTAAAACCTAAAAAAAGAAGAGTTGGTCGTTATTCAGGACTAACAAATCGTACAAAAAAAGCAATTGTTACCCTTGCTGAAGGACAAACGATTGATCTTGGTTAGAAGGAGGAATAAATTATGGCAATCAAAAATTATAAACCTACTACACCAGGACGTAGAAAAATGAGTGCATTAGTAAATGAAGAAATCACATCAAGCACTCCAGAAAAATCTTTGACAATTACCATGAAGAAAAATGGTGGTCGTAATAATCAAGGTAAGATAACTGTTCGTCATCAAGGCGGAGGCGAAAAAAGAAAATATCGTATCATTGATTTTAAAAGAAATAAACCAAACGTTCCTGGAAAGGTAGTAAGTATAGAATATGATCCAAATAGAACAGCAAATATCGCATTAATTTGCTATGCTGATGGAGAAAAAAGATATATTATCGCACCAAAAGGATTAGAAGTTGGAACAAGTATTGAATCTGGAGAAAATGTAGATATTAAAGTAGGAAATGCCCTACCAATAATGAATATCCCAGTTGGTACAATGATTCATAATATCGAATTAAAACCTGGAAAAGGAGGAGAACTAGCAAGATCTGCAGGTTCATCTGCTCAAATACTAGGTCGTGAAGATAATTATGTAATGGTTCGTTTATCAAGTGGAGAACAAAGAAAAGTATTAGGTACTTGTATGGCAACAGTTGGAGTTGTAGGAAACGAAGACTCATCACTTGTAAAAGTAGGAAAGGCTGGACGCAAACGTCATATGGGAATTAGACCTACAGTACGTGGTTCAGTAATGAATCCAAATGATCACCCACATGGTGGTGGAGAAGGACGTGCACCAGTTGGACGTAAAGCTCCAGTAACACCTTGGGGTAAACCAGCACTTGGATTAAAAACACGTAAAAAGAAACAATCTGACAAGTTCATAGTACGTCGTAGAAGTAGTAAATAGGAAAGGATGATTAGAAAATGGCAAGAAGTTTAAAAAAAGGACCTTATGTATTTAAAAGATTATTAAAAAGGGTTCAAGAACTTAATAAATTAGGAAAAAAAGAAGTCATTAAAACATGGTCACGCCGTTCCACTATTTTTCCTGATTTTATTGGACACACATTTGGAGTACATAATGGAAAAGAATATATTCCGGTTTATGTTACTGAAGATATGGTAGGACATAAATTAGGTGAATTTGCATTGACACGTAAATTTGGTGGACATGGTTCAGACAAAAAGAAATAAAATAATGACTAGGAGGTTAAATATATGGAAGCAAAAGCTATTGCTAAAGGGCTAAGAGTATCTCCAATCAGAGCAAGGTTAATCTCTGATATGATACGAGGAAAAAGTTGTGCAGAAGCATTAAATATATTAAGTAATATGAATAATAAGTCAGCAAGACTTACGAAAAAAGTTTTAGATTCTGCTATTGCAAATGCTGTCAATAATAACAATGCAGAAGCTTCAGCTCTTTATGTTAAAGAAGCAAGAGTAGATGCCGGTCCTGTTATGAAACGTCACTTTTTTGATTC
>CADBNY010000061.1 GCA_902796215.1 uncultured Erysipelotrichaceae bacterium
AATTATTAGCTAAGTAAAAAATAACTCAATCTTACGACCAAGTTATTTATAAAAAATTATGTTTCACATCATTGACTAATATTCAAATATTGACTATAAAGAAGAAATAGTATATAATATTCTCAATTTTTAGGGGGATAATAAAATGTATTATAATAGTCAACGATATCATGAAATATTAATAGATTTGAAAGCAAAATTAGATGAAGTTGATCAATTTAATAAGATAGCAGAAACAATAGATATTTCAAGTTACAGAAAAAAATTAAAAGAAATAGAAAAAAAATTAAGTCAAAATCCAGCTTTTAATGAAGTACATAGTTTTGAAAGTGAGGATATGCAACAATCTTTTGCTGCTTTTTCATATACACCAGCTATTAAAGAATTAAATGAATTAAATGATAAATTTAAAAAAGAAATAGAGCCATATTATAAAATTAAATGGCTCTCAAGTTCTATAAAAGAAATTACACAAAATAGCACCAAAGATAAAAATAGCATATTAGAAATTCAAAAAAACGCCAAAGAATTATTAAAAATAATAGAAGAAAATAATTTAATACAAGGTGACTTAATAGAAAACGATAAAAAAAGGCAAAAAATAATTAGTGAAGCATATCTAATGATATATATAACAATATTGTATGAAACATTATTTAATCGAAGTGATATTTTAGATTTAATTATTGCAACAGAAAATGGAATGATAGTTGAAAACATTAATTATTTAATCAAAAAAGGTGCAAGTTCAGCTTCACAAAACTCTCCTGATTTTGCAAATTACTACACAGCATATAGTCAAGACAAATTTACTGAAAAAGGCTTTGGAGATAACTTTTTAGAAAAAGAATTTATTGAAAAACTTGCTAAAGAAATAGTGGGTAACGAAAGTGAAGAATACTTATTAGAAGGAAAAAAAGAATTAAGAAATTTACTAAATAAAGCCACAAATTTACAAAAACAAATCCTTATCTTAAAAGACGAAGAAAAGGGAATATCCAAAGAAATAAGATCACTGGAAAGAACAAAAACAGCTTTAGAAATAAGAGTTTGGTTGACTGAAGGAAAGAAATATTTAATTTTAACACCATTAGTTTTAACTCTTGTTGGTAGTACAATAGGTTTAGGTGCATCTGCTAAGATTAAAGAATATGCAACAATTACCGAAACAATTGATATTGATACTGGAGAACGAGTAGGTGATGTTTCTGTTACATATGATGAACATGAAACAACTTATGTAGTTTCTATTACTGAATATGGCCCATGGAAAAAAAATCCAACTGGAAGTGGATATATACGTAGCGCAAAGACATACACTTATAAACCAAATGAAAATATGTCAGAAGATGATAAAATTACTAGAGAAGATTTGTTTGATGAAAATACAGAATTAAAGTATACTTTCTACGAAGCAAAACAAGAATTAGAACCTTCTGATAGCATGGAAAATGATAAAATTTATATTACCCAGACATATCAAAATAAAGAAGACACAAAACCAAGTAAAAAGTATGTATTACCAGGGGCTGGCGCAGGAATTGGTGTAGGTTTATCCATAGATGCAATTTATACTATATTTCATCTTAGTAATTTATATGAATTAAAAAGAAAACTAAATAAGTTACATGATTCTCTTGAATCAGCAAAAGAAAAACAAAAAAGTATAAAAAAAAGAAGAAGAGATTTAAAAACAATTCAACAAGAATTAAAGAATGATTATGAAAAATTTATTGAAGAGTATGGATTAAATTTTGATAGAAATATGTCAGCATCGATAAAAAATATTTTAACATCATTAGATAAAGAAGAGGAAAAAGGCAAAATATTAATAAGAAAATAGAGCAACAAAATGCTCTATTTTTTTACTAACATTTACTATTATCAGATATTTTCAAATTAATTGTATCATTTGTTGAAAAAGTATGTTCATCAATACTTGGACTATTCATTAAAGCTCCATTATAAGAACCACAAATATAAGAGCAAGAGAAGTTTAATTTAGGATAGACACTTTTTATAGCAGAGCAAGTAGCTGAAGGAGAACTTTTAATAAGCTCATCATAAATATAAACAGTTACTTTTTCAGCCTCAGGAGTAGGTTCTGGTGTTGGAGCAGGTTCTGATTCTGGTATAGATTCTGGTTTAGAGGCTGGAATAGGGTTAGAATTATTATCGCTATTAATGCCTTTTTCATTTGATTTATTATCTGTTTTTCTCTCTTTTGCAGTAGACTCTTTTTCTCCATTACTTAATGTAACAGTAATCGTAACTCCATTACTAATTTCACTTCCAGCACTAATAGACTGTGAA
>CADBNY010000062.1 GCA_902796215.1 uncultured Erysipelotrichaceae bacterium
AAAAAAATGATAAAATGAATGTGAGAATATGTGCTAAGAGGTGTGAATATATGAATTCGAAAAAGAAGTCGGTTTTTCCGAATTGGATTTTTTTCGTTTTAGGGATAATTTTTATTTTTTATTTTTTTTCAGGTTGTGATATGTCAGAAAAAAAAGAAGATATACATGAATATTCTGATAATGTGTTTTCTTTAATATCGAGTTCAGAAAATAAAGTATTTGATTCTGATATTCGTAAGTTTGCTAAAAAAGCTGGAATTAATATTGATATAGAGTATGATGATACTTTAAAGATTACTAGAAGATTGAATTCTTTAGAAAAATATGATGCTGTATGGTTATCTAATTCTATTTGGATGTATTCACTTGATAGTAGTAAAGTAAAAATTAGTGATACGAAGTCGACAAGTATTAATCCAATTGTCTTTGGTATTCGTAAATCAAAAGCAGAGGAGTTAGGATTTACAAATAGGGAAATATATACTCAAGATATTGTAGATGCTGTTCAAAATAAAAAATTAAAATTTAGTATGTCTAATCCAGTTACTACTAATAGTGGTGCTAGTGCTTATTTAGGAATTCTTACTAATTTAGCTGGAAGTCCTGAAGTTTTAACAAATGAAATGATTCAAGATGAGAATTTAAAAAATAAATTAAAAGATTTCTTTTCTGGAGTGGAGCGTTCTGCTGGAGATGAAGGTTATTTAGAGAAGATGTTTGTAAAAGGGGATTATGAAGCTGTTTTTTCTTACGAATCATCTATTATTAACATTAATCAAAAATTAGAAAAAGAGAAAAAAGAAATCTTATATGCAGTTTATCCAGTAGATGGTGTTTCTATTTCTGATAGCCCTATTGGTTATATTGATCAGAAGGATAGTGCAAAAAAAGAACAATATGATAAATTAGTTCAATATCTTTTAGGAAGTGATGGACAAAAATTATTAGCTCGTTATGGTAGAAGAACTTGGTATGGTGGTGTTACTGATAGTGCTGATAAAAAAGTTTTTAATTCTAATTGGGGTATTAATACTACAAAATACATTTCTCCATTAAAATATCCTTCTACTAATGTTATTAAGCAGGCTTTAGCTTTATATCAAAGTAGTATTAGAAAACCTGTTCATGTTGTTTTTTGTCTAGATTATTCTGGAAGTATGTATGGAGATAGAATGGATGATTTAACAAATGCAATGGACTATATTTTATCTAGTCGTGCTGAACAAGACTTATTGCAATTTTCAAATGATGATATCATTGATGTTATTCCATTTTCTTCTTCTTATAATCTTGTTTGGCATTCAGAATCTAGTGAACAGTTGGCTCAAGTATTAGAAAAAATAAAAGATCGTTCTCCGGGTGGAGGTACTGCTTTGTTTCCTTCTATTGAGAAGGCATTAGAGTTGTTAAAAAATGCTGATAGAAATGCTTATAATACTTCTATTGTTGTTATGACAGATGGTGAAGGTAATATAGGAAATTATAGTGATTTGAAAAAATATTATAAAAAATTAGGTATGGATATTCCTGTATATTCTATTAAATTTGGGGCTAGTGATGAGAGACAATTAAAACAAATTTCTTCTTTAACGAATGGAAAAGTATTTGATGGTACTACTAGTTTGATAGATGCCTTTATGGAAGTTAGAGGATATAACTAGGAGTGTGGATGTATGAAAAATAAAGAAATTATTTCAGCTACTATTGGAGGATGCTTTTTTGCAATTCCATATTTAGCTTTATCAGCTCCAATTTTACCGTCTCTTTTAATTGGAGTAGCTGCTTTTGGAGCTGGTGAACTAGTATTAGGGGAAAATAAATTAACATTAAAAGAGACTAATAGAAGTTTGTATGATAAATTAAAAACTGCTAATAAACAAAATAAACATATTTTGGATATGATTCCAAGACTTGAAGATGAAAATTTAAGAAAACAATTAAACGAAATTTATGATTCTGTTTCAAAAATTATTACTACAATTTCGAAACATCCTGATAAAGCAAAAAGAGATGATAACTTTTTTGATTATTATCTTCCAATTACTGTTAAATTAATTGATCGGTATGATGAAATTGAAAATCAAAAACTTTCTTCCAAAGAAAGTGAAAAGTTTTTTGCTTCTACTAATAAAATGGTTGATGAAATAAATAGAGCTTATAAGAAGATTTTATCTGATTTATATCGAAAAGATATTGTAGATATGGATGCGGAAATGAAAGTTTTTGATTCTTTATTAAAAGCTGATGGTTTTAATGATGCTGATTTACAAGTAAAGAAGGAGGAAAATTAGTATGAATAAGAGGCAAGTTATTGGTGTTGTTATTTTTATTGTTTTAGTTTTGGCAATTATGGGAATTCGTTTTTTCTCTAGTGATTCTAAAGGAATTGATTTATCTAGGCTTACAACCGTTTATGTAGCAACTGGTGGTGGTAAAGAAGATTTTCTTGCTGATCCTGATGTTGTCAAAATTTTAAGAAAAAAATATAAATTAAATGTTGTATTTGATAATTGGAGTAATGGTAAAACAATTCAATTACCTTTAATACGTGAGGCTGCTGGTTATGGAGATGAGACAATTGCTTCTGCTATTTCAGGTGGAGATACGTCTTATACAATTCATTCATCTGGTGTATCTGCTTATGATGCTTTGTTTACATCTGATCAAAGATTTTATGATTACTATAAGTTGTGGCCTGATAAAGAAAAAAATGAAGCTGATCGTTATAATGTAAAAGGTGGAAGTTTAACACTTAATACTCCTATTGTTATTTATAGTTGGAAAAAAATTGTTGAAGCTTTTATGAATGAAGGTATTGTTACTGAAAATGATGGAGTTTACTATATCAGTGACATGAATAAATTAATGCAATATATATTAGATGGAAAGAAATGGTCTGATGTTGGACTTGGTGAATTATATGGAAATATTAATATAGCGTCAACAGATCCTGTTACTTCATCTCCTGGTGCTACTTATTATGGACTTTTACTTTCAACTTTAGCTAGTGGTCAAGTAACAAATGAGAATATAAATGAAAATTTACCAAAGCTAAAACAATTTTATGTGAAGTCTGGATATATGAATAATACTCCAGCTGATTTGTTTGAGAGATATTTAAAAACTGGTATGGGTGGACAGCCAATGATTGTTGATTATGAAAAGAGTATTATTGATTTTGCAAATTCTAATAAGGATGGATTTAATCAAGTAAAAGATGATATTCGTATTTTATATCCATCACCAACTGTTTGGAATTCTCATTGTTTAGCTTATTTTACTGATAAGGGTAAAAAACTATATGAAGCATTTGATGATAAAGAGATTCAACAAATTGCATGGGAAAAATATGGATTCCGTACAGGAATTACTGGTGGTAGTTATGATGTATCTAAAATTGGTATTGGGGTACCACAGACAATTACTAGTACGGTATCTAGTTTAAAAATGGATATTTATAATCAATTAATTGAATATTTAGGAAATGGAGAGTAATAATATGAATGGATTAGAATTAAAATTAGAAGGTTCTAAAGCAGAAAAAAAGGTGGAAGGTTTAGTAAATTCTGGTGAGAAAGTAACAGAGGAGAAGATAGAAGAGTCTCTAAATTATGATTTATTATCAGATGAAGAGAAGAAAGCAATTGATGATTTTGTTCAAAAAATTGATGTTTCTGATTCAACACAAATTCTTCAATTTGGAGCAGCATCTCAAGCAAAAATATCAGAGTTTTCAGATTCTGTATTAGAAGATGTTAAAACAAAAAATACAGGAGTAGCAGGCGACTTATTAGCAGAGTTAGTTGCTCAAATTAAATCTTTTGATGGGGATGTTACAGCAGAACCAAAAGGATTAGGGAAATTATTTACAAATGCTAAAAAGCAATTTGATAAGATAATTGCTAAATATTCTAAAATCGAAAAAAATATTGATGTTATTGAAAGAGATTTAGAGAAAGATAAAATTAAAATGTTAAAAGACGTTGCGCTTTTTGATACAATGTATGAAAAAAATCTTACTTTCTTTAAAGAAATTTCATTGTATATCATTGCTGGTGAAAAGAAATTAGAGGAATTAAGAACAGTTGTTTTACCAGAATTAAAAAAGAAAGCGGAAGAGTCTGGGGAACAAATTGATGTTCAAAAAGTAAATGATATGGAAAATACCATTAATCGTTTTGAAAAGAAACTTTATGATTTAAAAACAACACGTGTTATTTCTATTCAAATGGCACCACAAATCCGTTTACTTCAAAATAATGAAGCAGAGCTTGTTGAAAAAATTCAAAGCTCTATTACGAATACAATTCCTTTATGGAAAAATCAAATGGTACTTGCTCTTGGAATTACCAATGCTAAAAGTGCATTAAAGAATCAACAAGCGGTATCTAATTTAACAAACGAAATGCTAAAGAAAAATAGTGAAACCTTAAAGCAAGGTTCTATTGATATTGCAAAAGAATCTGAAAGAGCTATTGTTGATATTGAGACATTAAAGAAAACAAATGCAGATATTATAGAAACATTAGATGCAGTTATTGAAATTCATAAAAATGGAAGAGCTCAAAGACAAGAAGCTGAGAAAGAACTTCAAGAAATTGAGAAGGAATTAAAAGCTAAGATGCTTGAAATTAATGTAGATAAAAAATAGTAATAAGCCGACTAAGACGGCTTATTTTGAGGTGATTATGTGTATAAAGATTATTTAAAAGATGTGTATAAAGATTTTTATGGAGAAGAAGAGGGAGAAAAAAAATATAAGGAAGTTGTTTCTAAAAAGGAAGAGGAATTTGATGAGGCGGATATAGAACAATTTTTATTAGAAGAAGATTCTATTGAATTATTGAAAAAGTTTATTGATTATATAAAGAAATATTCTTTAAAAGAAGAACAGAAGTATTTGAATTTTAATTTTTTAATTCAGAGTGATAATAAAGAATTATTTAATGAAATAGAATGCTATATCCAAAATGCTGTTTCTAAGTATCATTATCTTTCTAATAATTCTTTAGGAAAAATATCTTTTTTAGAAGTTGATACTGTTGATGAGGTTCTTAAATGTATAGAAAAAAATACTATTATTTCGATTCGTGATATTAAAGGGTTGGATTTAAAAGATAATGTATTTCAAAAGAAATTATTTCATTTATTAGTAGAAAATATTGATCATAAGATTGTCATTATAGAAGGTACTGAAGATGAGTTAAATCATTTCTTTGAATTTGATAGTGATTTACGTGAAAATTCTTTTCCTTTTGTTTTAATTGGAAGAAGACCAGATATTCAAGATGTTTATCAAGATATTTTAAAGATTACAAATGCTGAAGAGAAGTTTGAGAATGATTTTTGTTTAAAAATTCTTGATTATATTTCTGAAACTTATAATAAAAGTGAACTTAATTATCCTGATTATCGTAATCAATTATGTAGATCTTTGATTTTTAATGAGAAAATTCCTAAAATTGAAAGTGAAAAGACTTTAGATGAAATATTTGAGCAATTAGATGAATTAGTTGGATTAGAGAAAGTTAAAAAGACTCTTCGTGAATTAGTAGATTATATGTTGTTACGTAAAAAGAGTAATGATTTAAAATTGAATAATATTAATTTACATATGGTATTTCTAGGAAATCCTGGAACTGGTAAGACGACTGTTGCACGAATGGTTTCTGAAATATTATATAATTTAGGATATATTAAACAAAATAAATTAATTGAAGTTACTAGTAAAGATTTAGTGGCAGAATATGTTGGTCAAACTGCTGTTAAAACGATGAGTGTTGTTGAAAGAGCAATGGGTGGGGTTTTATTTGTAGATGAAGCCTATACTTTAGCAACAACTAATTCTCAAAATTCTTATAATGGTGAAGCTATTGCTACATTAATTAAGGCGATGGAAGATTATCGGGATGATTTTGTTGTTATCTTTGCTGGATATACGAAAGAAATGCAAGATTTCTTAGATTCTAACTCTGGTATTATATCGCGTATTGGTTATACATTTGAATTTGATGATTATACTGATGATGAGCTTATCGAAATATTTAATGGTATGATGAAGAAGAGTGGATTTAGTGTTACGGAAGAAGCAATTGATGTAGTGAGAAATGTTATCAAAGAAAATAGAAATTCTAAAAATTTTGGAAATGCTCGTTTTGTTCGTAATGTTTATGAAAAAACTATTATTAAACATGCTACTAATACTAAGAATAAAAAGAGAAAAAGTATATTATCAACAATTACTAAAGAAGATGTTTCTTATGATAATGTTGGTGTTTTATAGATTTGTGATATAATTATAAACATATAGGAGGATAAAAAGACGATGAAGAAGATAATAGATGGAAATGAAGCTGCTGCTTATGTTTCATATAATTTTACAGAAGTAGCTGGTATTTATCCTATTACTCCAGCTAGTCCAATGGCTGAACTTACAGATAAGTGGAGTATTGAAGGAAAATTAAATTATTTTGGTATTCCAGTTAAAGTTGTAGAAATGGAATCAGAGGCAGGAGCTGCGGGTATGGTTCATGGTTCTTTACAAGCTGGTTGTTTAACAACTACTTATACAGCGAGTCAAGGACTACTTTTGATGATTCCAAATATGTATAAAATAGCAGGTGAATTATTACCTTGTGTTATTAATGTTGCGGCTAGAAGTTTAGCAACGCATGCACTTTCTATATTTGGGGATCATCAAGATATTTATGCAACAAGGAGTACAGGTTTTGCAATGCTTGCATCCAGTTCTGTACAACAAGTTATGGATTTAACAGGAGTTGCTCATTTATCAGCAATTAAAGGAAGAGTGCCTTTTATTAACTTTTTTGATGGATTTCGAACAAGTCATGAACTTCAAAAAGTAGAAATGATTGATACGGATAAATTGAAAAGATTAATTGATCAAAAAGCATTAGATGAGTTTAGATCTCGGGCAATGAATCCAAATAATCCTAAGATTCATGGTACTGCACAAAATGAAGATATTTATTTTCAAGCTACTGAAGTTCGTAATTCTTATTATAATAAGGTTCCAGATATTGTATATGAGTATATGGAAGAAGTAAATAAGATTACAGGACGAGATTATAAACCATTTAATTATTATGGAAATCCTAATGCTAATAAAGTAATTGTTGCAATGGGATCTGTTTGTGAGACTATTCGTGAAACAGTTGATTATTTGGTCAAGGAAAAAGGGGAAAATGTTGGATTAATTGAAGTTCATTTGTATCGGCCATTCAGTTCAAAATATTTTTTGAATGCTTTACCAAAAACAGTTAAAAAGATTGCTGTACTTGATCGTACAAAAGAAGCTGGTGCTAGTGGGGAACCATTATATTTAGATGTTGTTCAAACAATTAAAAATGCAGATGCTAAAGTTATGGTTGTTGGTGGTAGATATGGTTTGTCTAGTAAAAATACAACTCCAGCTATGATTAAAGGAGTATTTGATTTTTTAGATACGAGAGATGTTCATACAAACTTCACGGTAGGAATTGTTGATGATGTTACGAATTTGAGTATTCCTTATGATAATAAATTTATGTTACCAAGTGCCAATGTTGAGTTTTTAATATATGGTTATGGTAGTGATGGTATGGTTTCTGCTTCTAAGGATTTAATGAAAATTACAGGTACTTATACTAATGCTTATGTTCAAGGATATTTTCAATATGATTCTAAAAAAAGTGGTGGAGTTACTATTGCTAATCTTCGATTTGGTAAGAAGCCAATTACTAGCACTTATTATGTAGAAAAAGCAAATATTATTGTTTGTACGAAGGATAGTTATCTTCATCGTATTAAGATGTTTGAAAAAGTTTCCGATAAGGGAGTCTTTATTTTGAATACATCAAAGACTGCTGATGAAGTATTAGCTTTTATGACGAGTCATGATAAGAAAATTTTACAGAATAAGCACATTAAAATGTTTATTGTTAATGCTAGTAAAATAGCGAGTGATTGTGGAATTCCAGGTAAAATTAGTACTATTATGGAAACAATTATATTTAAGCTTGGTAAGATTGTAGATTTTGATTTTGCTATTCAAAAAGTAAAAGAAAATATATCAAATAAGTTTTCTAATAAAGGTGGAAATCTTGTTTCTAAAAATGTACAAGCAATTGATTCATCTTTAGAATGCTTAATGCCGGTAAAAATACCTTATGTTGATTTTGATGATGAAATAAATATAAAGAAAAATTTATTTGAAGTTATTGATTCAATGGAAGGAGATTCTTTACCAGTTAGTAGTTTTGTTTCTATTCCTGATGGTGAATTTGAGGCAGCAACATCTAAATTTGATAAAAGGGATAGTAGCGATAATGCTCCATGTTATATTAGTGAAAATTGTATTAATTGTAATATGTGTAGTTTAGTATGTCCTCATGCTGTTATTAGACCATTCTTATTAGATGAAAAAGAAGTTATTGATGCTCCAGATTCTGTTTCTCGTCATTTAGTAGATGCAAAAATAAAAGATCAAGATTTGAAGTTTACTATTGGTATTAGTTTACCAGATTGTACTGGATGTGGTCTTTGTGCTGAAGTTTGTCCAGGTAAAGCTGGGGCTAAAGCTCTTGTTATGAAGATGAAAAGTGAATTGTTAGATGATAAGAGGGATGAAGAATATAAATATTTATATGAAGAAGTAAAGGAAAAAAAGAATGTTATGCCTACAACTACTGTTAAAGGAAGTCAGTTTAAAAAACCAAAATTTGAATTTCCTGGAGCTTGTGCAGGTTGTGGTGAAACTCCTTATTTAAAACTTTTGACACAATTGTTTGGTGATAGAATGATTATTGCTAATGCTACTGGATGTTCTTCTATTTATGGAGCTAGTACGCCGTCAATGCCATATTCTGTTCCTTGGGCTAATTCTTTATTTGAAGATAATGCAGAGTTTGGATTCGGTATGCGAATTGCTGATCAGACAGTTAAACGACAAATCATTTCTTTAATAGAAAATAATATGGATCAAGTTAAAAAAAGTGAATTGGAAGTTTATAAGAATTATGTAAAAAATATTACAGAGGATACGGCTAATGCTTTATTAGAAGTTATTGATTCTACAAAAATTGAAGGTCTTTCTAAATTAAAAGATTTTATTTCTCCCAAATCTGTATGGATAATTGGTGGAGATGGTTGGGCGTATGATATTGGATATAATGGAATTGATCATGTTTTAGCTAACAACGAAAACGTTAATATTTTAGTTCTTGATACTGAAGTTTATTCAAATACCGGTGGTCAGGCATCCAAGTCTACTAGACCTGGAGCGGTTGCTAAATTTGCTGCTGCTGGAAAGGAAACTTCTAAAAAGAATTTAGCAAAGATTGCTCTTTCTTATCCACATGTATATGTTGGTACTATTTCTTTGGGGGCTAATCCAATGCAGGCTATAAAAGTTATGAAGGAAGCAGAGGCTTATAATGGACCGGCTATTATTATTGCTTATGCACCATGTATTGCCCAAGGAATTATAAAGGGAATGAAGAACAGTATTCAAGAGGAAAAGGAAGCTACTCTTTCTGGATATTTCCCATTATTCCATTATCATCCTGAAAGTGGTGAATTTAAGGTTGATAGTAGTGCAGATTTTACAAAATATAAGGAATTTACTTTGGGAGAAGATAGATATCGTTCTTTGTCAAAATTAAATAAGCATGGTGAAAAGCTTCTTGATAAGAATAAAATGGATGCTGAAAATACCTATTATTATTATAAAAATCTGGAAAACAGTGAGGAAAAGTAAAGTTTTTCTGTACTTTTTCTTTTTTTTGTGGTATAATGTAGGCAAGAAAAAGGGGAGAGGTTTACATGGATAATTACGATGATTATGAGGAATATGAAGAGTATCCTGAGTATGATGATGAAGATATTGAAGAAAATTATGAAGATGTAGGAGATGCGGATACAGTTGTTGTGTCTACATTAGCTGTTATTTCTAAGTGGTTTATTTATATCGGTGTTGCAATTGCTGCTATATTACTTTTATATTTTGTATTTACATTAAAGTTTTTTAATGTATTCTTATTTATCTTAGGTTTAGTAATTGCTTACTTCTTTGGATATTTCTTTATGTTTTGCTTGGATACATTTATATCAAATAATTAGTATATTAATTTATCTATTATAAAAAGGACAATAAGTTAACATTGTCCTTT
>CADBNY010000063.1 GCA_902796215.1 uncultured Erysipelotrichaceae bacterium
AAAATCAATTAAGACACCAGAAGAAGTAGCAGCACTTCGCGGAAAAACAGTAGAGGAGATATTAGGATAATGAAATTACATGAATTAAAAAGCAATATCGGAGCTACACAAAAGAAAAAAAGAGTAGGACGTGGACCAGGTAGTGGTCTTGGTAAAACAAGTGGTCGCGGACAAAAAGGACAAAAAGCTCGTAGTGGAGCAAGTATCAATCCAGTATTCGAAGGTGGACAATTACCTTTATATAGAAGAATCCCTAAAAGAGGATTTAGTAATGCTAAATTCAAAACTATTTATGCTACTATAAACGTAGGAGAATTAAATAAATTTGAAAATGGTACAGTAATTAACCCAGCTTTATTAAAAGATGCAGGATTAGTAAAAAAACAATATGATGGAATAAAAGTATTAGGAAATGGAAAATTGGAAAAGAAATTAACAATTCAGGCTAATAAATTTTCAACTAGTGCTTTAGAAAAGATAAAAGAGGCAGGAAGTAAAGCCGAGGTGATTTAAGGATGTTTAAGTCAATGAAGGAATTATTTACTTCAGGAAATAAAGATTTACGTCATAGAATATATTTTACCTTAGCTTGCTTAACAATTTTTATCTTAGGAATTTCAATTAGAGTTCCAGGAACTGAAGATTTAACAAAGAATTTAGGTTTTTTAGAGTTAATCAACACAATAGGTGGAGGGGCACTTAAAAACTTCTCGATATTTGCATTAGGAGTAATGCCTTATATTACTGCCTCAATTATTACTCAATTATTACAAATGGATATATTCCCTTATTTTACTGAGTTAGCAAAACAAGGACATACTGGTAGACAAAAGATTAATCAGATTACTAGATATATGGGAATTGCCTTTGCTTTTATTGAAGGATATGCCTTTGCTTTTGCTTTTTTAGGAAAAACAGGAGATCCAATGCAATATATGTATATTGCAACCATTCTAACAGCAGGAACATCTTTACTACTATGGATGGGAGATCAAATGACTCAAAAAGGAATTGGAAATGGTACAAGTTTAATTATTATGGCAGGAATTATTGCTACATTACCACAAATGTTTATAACAGCATTTACAAGTTTGGTAACAGTAGATGGGACAACTCAAGTAATGGCTTTAGGAATAATAAAGTTTATATTATTTGCTCTAGTATACTTTGGTATTATTATAGGAATGATTTTTGTTCAAGAATCAGAAAGAAGAATTCCTATTCAATATGCCAATAAATCAACAAGTGCCTATGGAGCAAGTCAAAGCTTTATGCCTATAAAAATTAATTCAGCAGGAGTTATACCAGTTATTTTTGCATCAAGTTTATTATCTATTCCAAGTATTATTGCACAAGTAATAAAAAAGGATAGTGCAACTTTATTTGTACAAAAATATTTAACATATACAACACCAGTTGGATTTATATTATATGTAGTATTCATATTCTTCTTTGCTTATTTCTACACATTTATTCAATTAAAGCCAGAAGAATTTGCAAAGAATTTGCAAGATAATGGTGGATATATTCCAGGAATTAGACCAGGTGAAGAAACAAAACACTATGTAAGTAAAATTTTAACTCGTCTAACAGTTCTTGGAGCAACATTCTTAGTAATTATTGCTGGGCTTCCAATCTTATTCTCACAAGTTACGAGTTTACCAACTTCAGTAACAATTGGAGGAACAGGATTACTAATTGTTGTTGGAGTAGCACTTGAAACATATAAGCAATTAGAAGGTAGTATACTAACAAGAAGCTATAAGAGAGGATATAGTAGAAGGTAATATATGAAAAATATAATGTTTATAGCACCACCTGCTGCAGGAAAAGGAACACAAGCAGAATTAGTAGTAGAAAAGTATGGAATTCCCCATATCTCTACAGGAAATATTCTAAGGGAGATTTCAAAAGAAGATAGTGAAATCGGAAAATATGTTCAAGAAACTCTAGCAAGTGGGAAATTAGTAAAAGATGACATTACTTATCAATTGATTGAAGAAAGATTAAAAAAAGAAGATTGTCAAAATGGTTATATTATTGATGGATTTCCAAGAAATATAGAACAAGCTTATGAATATGATAAAATATTAAAAAGATTGGGATATGAAGTAGGAAACGTAATATACATTAATGTTGATAAAAATATTCTTGAAAAGAGAATTACAGGTAGAAGAATCTGTGAAAACTGTAATACAATTTATAATATCAATGATGAAAATAATTCTCCTCAAGTAGAATCAATTTGTGATAACTGCGGTGGAAAATTATATCAAAGAAGTGATGACAATCTAGAAGCATTTGAAACAAGATATCAAATGTATGAAGAAAAGACTCAACCAATAATTGACTATTATAAAAAGAAAAATGTATTAATAGAAATTGATGGAAATGACTCAGTTGAAAATATATTTGTAAAAATTGATAATGCTATAAAAGAGTAATGTATCAAAATAGTATCAAAAAAGAAGGCTTTAAAACCTTCTTCAAAAGATACACATAAAATCTTACACAGGAGAGTGAAAAGATGGCTAAGGAAGGTACGATTGAAATAGAAGGAAAAGTTCTCGAAGTTATTCCAGGAGGAAAATTTAAAGTAGAACTGGAGAATGGACACATTGTGGAAGCTCATGTTTCTGGTAAAATACGAATGAATTATATCCGCATTTTAGCAGGAGATACCGTAATGATAGAACTTTCTCCTTATGACTTAACACATGGGCGTATCACTTATCGAAAATAATAAGTGAAA
>CADBNY010000064.1 GCA_902796215.1 uncultured Erysipelotrichaceae bacterium
AGGTTTTAACTTATATGTCTTTATTATTGTAAGGTAAGAAAAAGTGTGAATGACATACAAGTCACACACACTAAAAATTATACAACCGAAATTTTGTTAATAGTCTTTTTTTTCTAAACAATGAAGACAGTTTAAGAAAATGATTCAAATATAATATCATAACTTGATAAATGAAATGATAATATTATAAAAAATAAGGAATAATAGAGCTATATTAAAGTTCTTCTTTTTATCATAAAACATATAATATATTGGTGATTATTATGTCAAAAGACTCATTTAAATCTTTTGCAAGACTTCATCCAGAATTGGCAAACACAGTTTTAAAAGGCAATGCATCATGGCAACAGTTATATGAAATTTATGAGATCTATGGAGAAAATAATAATATTTGGAATAACTATTTTACTACAAATACAATATCAGAGAATATAGCAACTTCAGCAACAACTCTAAAAGACTTTGTAAACAGTTTTAAAAACTTAGATATGGATTCCGTTCAAAAAGGAATTACCAATATTCAAAAAACAATAGGACTTCTTCAAGATATAGGAATAGGAAATAAAACAAATCGATATGAATCAGAATATAAAAGGTTTAAAGATTAATGAAAAAAGAAACTATAGAAAAAATAAAAAACACTCCCATTATATATAATTATTTAAGAGATAATTCAAATCACTATCGAAATTTATATCGAGATGATGCCTACTTAAAAGAAATAGAAAATCTTGCAAAAATATTTTATAAAGAAAGAACAATAGATAAAATAGAACAATTAAAAAATAATATTGATTTAATAAATACATTTCTAAGTGTCATGAAATAATTTTTATGTTAAAATAAAAATATGAACGAATTAATAGAAAAAGTAGAAAAATTAAAATTGTCACTAGACAAAGATAAAAGAGTTTTAGACTTAAAGCAAGCGAAAAAGGAAGTATTAAAAGAGAAAAATCTACTAGAAGATATTGAAAAGTATAAAAGAACA
The DNA here is from genome assembly GCA_902796215.1 of uncultured Erysipelotrichaceae bacterium. GTDB lineage: Bacteria > Bacillota_I > Bacilli_A > RF39 > UBA660 > UBA3789. Next base: position 992 of record CADBNY010000064.1, read on the forward strand.
AAAAAGGAAGAAGACTTGGAAAAAATAAAATCTAATGAAAAATTTAGAGAATACAAAAGAAAGGAAACTGACTGCAACTTATTAATAATGGAAATAAATCAACAATTAAAAGAAATAAATAATAAAGGTAGGAATTGCCATGAAAATAATTAGTGGAAAATATAAAGGAAGAATACTAGAAGGTTTTGATTTAAAAGGAACAAGACCAACGATGGATCGTGTAAAAGAAAGTCTTTTTGCAATGATCCAAGAATATATTCCAAATAGTACTGTACTTGATTTATTTTCAGGAAGTGGCAATCTAGGAATAGAAGCATTAAGTGAAGGAGCAGACTATGCATACCTAGTAGATTCAAATTTTAAAGCAGTAAATGTAATCAAAAAAAATATAAAAAAAATAGGAATAGAGCAAGTAGAAGTATGGAATAAAGACTATAAAAAAGCTTTAGAAGATTTAAAAAAAGAAAACAAAAAGATGGATATCATATTTTTAGATCCTCCATATAAAACAGATTATATTGAAGAAAGTATCAAAAAAATAGAACAAGACAATTTATTAGAATTAGATGGAATTATTGTTTGTGAAAGTGATGATTTAAATAAAATTATTTACTCAAAAAAATTTATTTCAGTAAAAGAAAAAAAGTATGGAGATAAATATATAGTCTTACTGAAGAAAATATGATAAACTATTTATAGAATAGATGGTGATTTGATGAAAAAACTGAATAATAAGGGATTTGCGGTAACAACAATAGTTTATGGTATATCTATCATGGCAATTATGATAATAGCAATTTTAATGGCAATAATGTCAACAACTCTTACAAATAATAAAGAGTTAGCAAAAGAAATAGAAAGAGAACTAAATAATTTCAGTAAAGCTGAAAACTCTTTTAATGCATTAGAAAATGAAGCAAATCATGCCCCAATACCTCAAGAATTTATTGTCCCAGAAGGAGAAACAGGATGGTACCGAATTGAACTATGGGGAACTCAAGGTGGAGGGAATGGTGGATATGGAGCTTACACTTCAGGCATTATTAAATTAAATGAAGGGGACAAAATTTATTTTTATGTAGGAAAACACCAAGGAGGTGCAGCATCTGGAAGAGAGACAGATGTAAGAATTCAAAGTGGAGATTATAATGGAACATCATCAGAAACTAGAATTATGGTAGCAGCTGGTGGAGGAAGTAATCCAGGAGCATCTGGTGGAACATTAAAAGGTTATGTAACAGGGATGAATGCGCAAGGAGGATCATTAAAATCAGCTAAAGACGGAAGTGACTTTTCACTATCTAATCAAGGAACAAACGGAAGTTTAGTAGGATATCCAGAAACATATGAAAGTGCTGCAATCCAAGCGACAAATCAATTATCTCCAGGAGCAAGCCCAAATTCTTCTGTGACAAATAACAACGGTGGAGGAGATGGTTATGTTCCAGGAGAGACATCTGCATCAGGAGGAGTGTCCTTTATTGCCGGCTATGCAGGAAGTTATGCATATAACGCAACAACCGTATCACAAAATCCAAAAGTAACAATTCTTGAAAGAGACTATTACTTTGTAGATGGAATAATGCTTCCCGGTGTAAATCAAGGAGATGGACGAGCAAAAATTGAAAGAATAACATCAGCAAATACAGGGACAGCAGAATTAAAAGCAAATGCTAACTTTAAAGGAATAAAATATATTAGAGATTGTAATTCAACAAATCCCGCAACAAAAATATCAGTAATCAAAGACGGAATCGATTTAGCATACGAAAAAGAGCTAACAAATGTTGGATCATGCAAACAACTAAATTTATCAACAGTAGTAAGCCCAAACGACATTATAAGTGAAGTGGCAGTTTGGCACAAAGATGGAACAGATTTAAAAAATCATACAATTTCAGTTTGCAATAAAGCAAACTGTACAGCAACAAGCGCTTGGAAATATATAAAA
>CADBNY010000065.1 GCA_902796215.1 uncultured Erysipelotrichaceae bacterium
CTACTTCCTGATTTTACTGGTGATACTGAATCACAAGCTAGAGCTACTGCTTCTAAATATGGGATTTCTGTTAGTTTTTCAGGAAGTGGTGGTACAGTTATTAGTCAAAGTCACCCTGCTGGTAAAAGAATAGATTTAATAAAAGGCAGTCTTGTTCTTACATTGTCTAACTCTTCTAAGAAGGAGAAAGATACTGTAGAAGAAAAAGAGACAGAAAAAGAGAAAAAGAAAGAAAGCGAAAAGCAAGTTTCTAACAAAGAAAAGGAACAAGAACAAGAGACAGAAAATGAAAAAGCTTCTAATAATGTTTCAGATGATTCAAATGTTTCAGATAATTCAAATAGTAAAGATGAAGATAATGAATCTACAAGTGATTCTAATGATAATGAATAAAAAGAGTTTTAGCCCTTTTCCAAAATTGAAATTTCAATAAAGACAAAAGATTTATAATCTTTTGATATAGCTGATAAATAAGTTATATATTTGACTTATTTATTTTTTTTTACTTTTTTATTCATAATTTAAATTTTCCCATAACTATATATTCTAAAGAGTTATTAGTATCATAACTACCTAATATTTATTCTTTAAATCATGGTTTTTATTCAAAAAAAAACCTTTCCATATATTTTATATGTTATGAAGGGTTTCTTTATAAAAAATTATTACTCTTAATTATCTTTTTCATTTAATAATAAGTCTGCTAATAATTTTGTATTTGTTTTATGAAAAGTAAATATTGAATTTTCAATAGAATATAATAAAGTATAAACTGCTTCAACAAAGTCATCAGAAGAAAATTCTTCGCCTTTAACATCTACTAAATCTTTGTTAACTATAATATCATTTTCTGCCTTAATACTATCACAATACATTTTACTAGTAGCACTTAACACTTTTAGTCTCTTAAGAATAATTTTTTCTTTGTCGATTAAAGATAATTCTTTAAACTTTTCTAATTGTTCATAAAAACTTTTAGAGTCCATCTAATTTACCTCCTAAAGCTAATATTTGATACTTCTTCAATTGCTTCGCTGATTTCTTTTTCACTAGCTTCAAATAAATCAATATTGCGATTATTAACTGTAATTGTATTATCACGAGATAATTTACTGATAATCATAGAAATGATTTTATACTGTTCCAAGAATAAGATTTGCTCTTCATCATTTAATAATTCGTATTCTGATCTTTTTCCATAAACAATTTCCTTTAATCTTGAAATCTGTTCCAATTTTTCAGCTTCTTTTTTGACATCCTCGTTAAATTTAAGTAGTTCTTCAGAAGAAAGTTTGCTTTCACCTCTTTTTATTTCAGCAATCTTTCTAGAAATTTGTTGATAATTTCCTGCTATTTCTTCAGATTTATTAATATCTTTAGCTAGAGCTAAAGTAAGATAATCAAATGCGTCATATGGATTTTCTTTTGTTTCTGTACGCTTTTCTTCATGGGTGGTAGTTCCTTTAAAATCATAGTTCTTTAGAGCAGGATTTTTTACATCTAAATCATCTGGATTGAAACTATAATTAGGAACAAATTTTACTTTTTCCCAAAATTTTTCTTTACAGATTTTCATTTTTAAATCTTCAAATTCTTCAGGAGTAAAGTTTTTATCACTTTCTTTTGCTGCTTTTCCAGCTAAAACAGTAGAAAATTCATCTTGTAGTATTGCAAGTCTATCATATAATCTTTGACGTTGTTTTTCATCCATTTCATGATAGTATAATCCTTGTATCACATTATCTTCAGCATTTTTTCTAGCATCCGTATATATAGAAACTATCTCATATTCGTCCATTAACTTAGTAGCTCTAGTAATTCTATTAACTGCAATCGATTTGTCATCTGGTTCAATTATATTTTTAAATTCTTCCCCAAGCATAGCTTCTTTCACATTTTTATTAATCTTTCTAATAATTCTATCTGGATTTAAATTTTCTGGTGAATAATTTTTTGCATCATCAATACCCAAAATGCTTAAATATACATTACCATAATTATTTTCAATTAGCGAATTTATTTGATTTTTTTTAAATTCATCAATTTCCCTATATTTCTTTATATAACTAGAATAAAGTTTTTTATAGTCATCAATATAATTTTCAAGTACAAATTGATGAGATTTAAAAATGTTGTCTTTATCATATAGTGTTTTTCCTAATAAATCTTTTGTTGCTAAAGTAATAAGCGTATGCACAGCTTCTAATAAGTCCTGAGTATCCTTAATTATATCTTCTTTTTTTCTATTTTTATTTATTATGTTTTGATAATCTACCATGCTTATATAATTTTTGTATGAATATAGCTGATCACTTCTTCTAAAATCAGGATTTTCTCTAGTAATAAAATTATATTCTTCTTCAGTAATATATTCATAATTTCTAATTTTATTTTTAATAGTTTCAGGATTAAATTGTTGTTGTTTCGTTTGATTTCTATTGCCAATATTTCTAGGACTACTTACATTATTACTAATACTATTACCATTACTAATACTATTACTATTACTGTTTTTAGTATTCTTAGACCCATTATCTAAATTTTCACTAAAATTAGCTTCTCCCAAAGGATTATTTCTTGATTGAATTGATTTACTCTCTATTTCGTTCTTATATGTTATGATTGTATTTAAAGTCATTCCTATTAGTCCTAAAATTTCAGTATATAGTTGAAGACTATTGTCACTCTCATTCACATATTTTTCCATAAGTTGATATATATTAATATGAATATCTTTATAAATTTCAATATCAGGGCGAGTATGATCATAACTTATCAAATCATCAATTTCTGATTTTAAATAACTATAACCGTAACCATCCATTTCTTTTTCTTTAATATAATCCTTATTCTTTTTGTTATTAATCATCCATTCCAAGTTAGTACAAGCATTAATTCTTTCTTTCTCATTCCGCCCCTTACGTATAATTGAACAATAATCCTTAAATTTTTGAGCACATTGGCCCTTATTAGTCATCTTAGCCCAAATGCCCTTTTGATTCTCCACAGAAATATATTTTGCTGTAATATCTAATAATTTTATTAAAAAGTTTACATCATTTTCATAATACTTTAACCTTTCTTCTAATTTCCAACTTTCATATTCCATAAATTAAAACCTCCAATTTAATTATATATTCTTTAAAAAAGTAAATGAAATTACATTTCTTTTATTTTACTTTTATTCTAATCTTAAACTAAAATAGTTTGTAAATTAAATTTACACTTTTCATATTTATTTTTACAAAAAGTTCAATTAAGCAACTTATTACTTTAAATAATTCCTCAAAGTGTGTTTCTTTAACGATTTTAAAGCAATATTTTATTTTAATATCACAACATAATAACTCAAAACTATTACTGCAGTTCTACTAAAGACAGTTTTTTATCTTCATGAATAAATACTAGTTTTGCTTCTTTTTGATAAGATTCAAATTCATTATCTACGTATGTCCAA
>CADBNY010000066.1 GCA_902796215.1 uncultured Erysipelotrichaceae bacterium
ATGTTATCCTCCTTATAATAATTTTATCATATAAAAAAATCTACACACTTTTTATTTTGTGTAGATTTTCTTCAAATCACTTCTAATGCCTTTTTTTTTTCTTGAAATACTTGACATCAAAAAGAATGTATTGTACGTTGAAAAAGAAGGGGTACATAAAAAAATATATAGATCACAGAAAAGGTAAGGTGAAAAAATGGAAGAGAAAATATTAGAACTCTTAAAAAAAAGTAGAAAAGCAATCTCAATTGAAGATTTATTAGAGAAATTAGAAATGAAAACTTCAGCTGAAAGAGAAAAAGCAAAAAAAACAGTTCAAAAACTAATATTGAATTATAAAGTTTATTGTACTCCAAACTTAAATTTAAGACTCATGAGTAAAACATCTTTTAAAATTGGATATTTTTATAAGGATAAAAAAGGAAATGGAACAGTTTCTGTTATTAGTACTTATGAAGATAAAGAAGGAAAAAATATCGTAAAACAAGAAAAATATAAAATCAAAGATAATAAAGATGCGCTTGATGGTGACGAAGTGTTAATAGATGTAAATTATAAAGATAAGACAGCAAGAGTAAATAAGATTATTAGTCGAAACATCAATAATGTTATTGGAAAAGTTTATAAAATAGGAGAGTCTTATTTTGTAAAACCAAGCAATCTAAAAAAAGCTGATTTAACAATTGCCATAGAAGAAGGTCAATGGGAAGAAGGTATATCAGTAAAAGTTGAATTAATAGACCAAAGAGCCGATAATTTTTATACAGGTAAGATAATTAAAGTATTTGACCAAAAAGATGCTCCAAAGCAAAAAATATTATTAGAAGCAATAAAATGTGGAATGCCAGAAGGATTTAGCAAAGAGAGTGAAGAGCAATTAAAAAATATTCCAATTAGTGTAAGAAAAGAAGATTTTATTGGAAGAAGAGATCTAACAAAATGGAAAATATTTTCAATAGATGGTAAAGCAACAAAAGACAGAGATGATTGTATATCATTAGATAAATTACCAAATGGACATGTTTTATTAGGAGTACACATTGCTGATGTAGCTTATTATGTTCCAGAAAATTCACCTATTGATAAAGATGCATTTTTGAAAGGAACAAGTTATTATTTTGGAGGAGGTGTAGAACCTCAATTACCTCCAAAACTAAGTAATGGAATATGTTCTCTAGATGCTGGAGAAAATCGATTAACGAAGACAGTTTTAATTGAATATGATGAAGATGGAAATATTGTTTCTAGAGAAATTTTTAAAAGTGTTATTAAATCTAAAGCTGCAATGAATTATGAAGATGTTAACAAATTCTTAATGGAAGGAAAACCAGTGCCAGAATATGAACCATATTATGATACTCTATTAGAAGCGAAGAAGTTATCAGAAAAACTTTATCAAAAAAGAATCGAAAATGGAGCTATGTTGTTTGATGAAGTAGAAGTTGACTTCGAATATGATGAAGAAAAAAATCCGATAGATGTAACATATAGATATCAAGGAGTGTCTGAAAAAATAATTGAAGAATTTATGATAGCGGCTAATAGAAGTATAGGAGAATTATTAAATAAACAAAACCTTCCTTGTATCTATCGTGTTCATGGTAAACCTAATCAAAAAGATCTAGGTTCGTATTTAAAATTTTTAAGCTTAATTGGAATATCATATCCAAAATCAGGTGATAGAAATAATATCTTTTTACAAGCGTTAACTTCATGTATAAAAGATGATAAAATTTCTCCTCAAGTAAGACAATTCTTAAATAGAGAATTAATTAAGTGCATGGATGAAGCAAAATATAGTACTAAAAATAAAGGTCATTATGGTATAGGATCTACTTGGTATAGTCATTTTACTTCTCCAATTAGAAGATTAGCAGATTATGGTATTAATAGAATTTTAGATGAATGCTATTTTGAAACAGATTTAACTAGAAAAACAAAAAATATCAAAAAATGGCAAGAACAAGCTGTGATATATGCCGAGCAAGCAAATAAAATGGAGCATGTAGAAGAAGAAGTTGAAAGAAGAATTGATGCAATAAACAAAGCAAGGCTTTTATCAAATTATATCGGACAAGAATTTGAAGGGACAATTATTGAAATAACCGGTGGTGGAATTAAAGTTCAATTAGATAATTTACTAATAGGTTATATCAGATTTAGAAATTTACCAGGCATTTATGAATTTGATAAAGAACACTTAACTTTATTATCTTTAAACAGTTTAGAGAATTATTACATAGGTGATAGATTAAAATTACAATTATTTGATACAAATATAGAAAAGGGTTTTGTTGACTTTAAAGTTATAGAAAAAATCTCTGAAAACAATTATTATCAAAAAAACTATACTGAAGAAGAACGTAAAGCAGCATCCAAAAAAGTAAAATTAAAAATAAGAC
>CADBNY010000067.1 GCA_902796215.1 uncultured Erysipelotrichaceae bacterium
GCGAATCGCAAATATATAATACCAAAAGGAGTGCTTTCATTAAAGACTCAACGCTAAAGCTTAAAAGAACCACCAGACTATCTGGTGATTTTCTTGTACAAAAAAAAGAACTATTTCTAGTTCTTATTACAAACTGTAATTATTCATTTACAGCATCTTTTAAAGCAGTACCTGCTTTAAAGCTAACAGCATTTCTTGCAGCAATTGTAACTGTTTCTCCAGTTCTAGGATTACGTCCTTCACGAGCTGCCCTTTTAGAAACACTAAATGTTCCAAATCCAGCAACTGGTACTTTAATACCTTTAGCTAATGCTCCAGAAATTGTTGAAAAAACTGCTTCTATTGCCTTTGTAGAATCAGCCTTAGTTAAACCTGTTTCTGCAGCAACAGCATCTACTAATTCAGATTTTTTCATATTCATTTACCTCCCTATGTAAATTAAGCATTTATATCATGCTTACAAATTAAAATTATCATGTTTTAAAAGAAATTGCAACAATTAAACATGAAATTTACCAAGTTTTTTATTTATTTCATTCAAAATGGCAATAATATGTCCAACAGAAAATATTGCAATTGACACTAACAAACTAAAAGACCATATAACAATCATCAAAGAAAAATTGAATTCTTTTACTAAACAAACATTAGAATAAAAATAAGAAGAAGTTTCACAAGTTGAAAACAAATTACCAAATACAATTCCTAAAAAGAAACAAACGATGAACATACCTATAGCAAACATTTGATAAAAATTCATTTTATATCCTTTTACTTGATTCGTAACAGAATGAATCTTAGGAAAATCTTGCTTTTCCCTAGAAATTTGTTCAAATAAGTCCATATTACTTTTCTCCTTTCTTTACCTTTTTCTTAGATACACTTTTACTTTTCTCAGTTAAATCTAACTTTTCATTGATTTCTTCCTTCAATTCCTCTTTCTTTTTCTCTGTATCAACATCTAAATTTTGATTTTCATTTAATTCATCAAGATCTTTTTCTTCTTTAGAATGAATGGCTTCATCAACCATTTCTTGAATATTTTTAACCCCATCAACAATCTTATCATCAATATCTGTTTTATCTAAAATATCTTGTATTTTCTCACGTACATCATTAAAATTGCCAGTATTATTACTATCTAATTTTTGCTTATCCAAATAATAACGATATAAATAAATATATCTTCCAAATAATATCAAGAAAATAGTATTTAAAGTAGAAACAACCACTCCACTAATATCAACTGTACTAATTAAGTTTACTGCTAATGAAAACAATGAAATAACAATAATAGCATAATAATAATTTTCATTTGTTAACTCATTGAATGGAGAATTATTTAAATGAAATTCCTTCCATACCCTAGTATCTCTAAAAAAAGTATGAACTAGATAAAATAATAAAAGAACATTCATTGAAAAATTTAAAACTGTATTCAATGAAAAAAATTGTATCATTGTCAACAAAGAAGTTATTGTCACAATAAAATAAATAAATATTAAAATAACATTCATATAATTAAAATACTTCTTTCCAAAAGAAAATTTTAAGAATATAAAGTAAATCAATACCAATAAATAAATACTATTACGATTAATAACACTGCTGAAAAGTACTAAAGAAAACTCATTATTAGCAAAAGACTGAGTAGAAACAATAATACAAACAATAACCGCAATAATAAGGCTAGTAACAATATTACCACTATTATACCATCCTAATTTTTTTTCTTTACTCAAAAATCATCACCTTCCATTTTAATTATAACACCATTTAATCATTCTTGCGTAAGAAATGAGTTTTTCTTTAAAATTTTACAAGTATATGCTATAATAAATGCGGAATAGGAGGGAGAACCATGAAATTACCTAGTGTTGCCCTAGTAGGAAGACCAAACGTCGGAAAAAGTACACTATTTAACAAAATAGTAGGAAAGCAAATATCTATTATTGAAGATTTACCAGGCGTAACTCGAGATAGAATTTATCAAGAAGCAACCTATAATAATAAAAAATTTTATTTGATTGATACTGGAGGTATTGATGCAACAAAAATAGATTTCAATAGTGAAATAAAAATGCAGGCAGAAATAGCAATTGAAGAAGCTAATGTAATAGTATTTATTGTTGATGGAAAAGAAGGTATAACAGCAAATGATCTATTAATTAGTGATATTCTAAGAAAAACAAACAAAAAAATAATTGTAGCAATCAATAAAATGGATATAAAAGAAGCAAAAAACAATATCTATGATTTTTATGAATTAGGATTTGATACTTATATTCCAATTAGCAGTATTCATAATATTGGTTTTATTGAACTAATGGACAATATTACCATGAATTTTAATGAACAAGAAGAAAAAGAAGATAACAGAACAAAATTTTCAATTATTGGAAGACCAAATGTTGGGAAAAGTTCTTTAATGAATGCTCTTTTAAATGAAGAAAGAGTTGTTGTATCAAACATAGCTGGTACAACTAGAGACTCAGTAGATTCAGTTTTAAAATATAACAATGAAGAATATGTTGTAATTGACACTGCAGGTATGAGAAAAAAAGGAAAAGTATTTGAATCAATTGAAAAATATAGCCTATTTCGTTCTTTAAAAGCAATTGATAGAAGTGACATATGTCTAGTTTTAATCAATGCTGAAGAAGGAATAAAAGAACACGATAAACATATAGCAGGTTATGCTATAGAAAGAGGAAAAGGAATAATCTTTGTTGTAAACAAATGGGATACAGTAAAAGATACAACAATCCAAGAATTTGAAAAATTAATGAGAGCAGAATTTCAATTTGCTACATATGCACCAATTGTATTTCTATCAGCCCTAACAAAAAAAAGAATTCATACACTGATGCCTACCATAAAAAAAGTAAAAGAAAACATAAAAAAAGAAATAAAAACAAGCATTTTAAATGAAGTAATTCAAGATGCTTATCAACTAAATATTCCACCTTCTTATAAAGGAAAGAGATTAAAAATATACTTCTCATCTCAAACAGGAATTAATCCACCAAAGTTTACTTTTAGAGTAAATAATAAAGGCTTAGTTCACTTCTCTTATGAAAGATATTTAGAAAATAAAATTAGAGAAAATTTTGATTTTACTGGAACACCAATTACTCTACAATTTAAAAATAGAAATGGAGAAGATTTATGATAATAGGAAAAGATAGTTTTCAAAAAAACACACCAAATTTTCAAAACAAATCAATATCTAATTTAAATAATAACAATTCAAATCATATTCCAATTAATCAATATGTTGACATAGAAAACAAAAAAGATATGGCTGATAAATCACTTGAACTTTTGCAATACAATTTAGAAAGAGGACTTATTAGCTTAGATGAATTCAAAAAAAAATGTGATAATTTAAGAAAATTTAGAGAAGAGTAAAAAATTATAAATACCTCACATATAAATAATATGGGAGGTTTTTTTATGTTTAAAGATGCTTTATTTAATAAAATAGAAAAAAAGACAAATATTAATAAAAACACCATTCTCTCTTTAGCAAAAAAATTACAAGAAAATAATATGAAAGATGAAAAAATTATTTCTGAAATAATAGAAGATCTTAGTAAATTAACTGGAAAAGAAGTATCAAAAGAGAAAAAAGACAAAATAATTGATGCAATCAAAAAAGATAAAATACCAAAAAATATTGAAAACTTATTTTAAAAAGAACAATTTGTTCTTTTTTTTATTAAAAAACATAAATATTTATTAAATAAGGAGAAAAATTATGGAAAAATATGAAATTATTAAAAATATAGCCCAAAGAAGTGGCGGAGATATTTATTTAGGAGTTGTAGGAGCTGTTCGAACAGGAAAATCTACTTTTATAAAAAAAATGATAGAAACATTAGTAGTTCCAAATCTGACAGATGAATATGAGAAGAAAAGAGCTTTAGATGAAATACCTCAAAGTGCTGCTGGAAAAACTATTATGACAACAGAACCAAAGTTTATTCCAAATAACACTGCTAAAATAAAAGTAGAAGATGTTGATTGTAATATTAAATTAATTGACTGCGTTGGATATATGATCAACAATGCCATTGGAGCAACAGATGAAAATGGACCACGAATGGTAAAAACACCATGGTATAGTGAAGAAATACCATTTACAGAAGCTGCTGAAATTGGAACAGAAAAAGTAATAAAAGAACACTCTACAATCGGTATTGTAATGACTTCAGATGGCTCATTTGGGGAATTTCAAAGAAATGATTACATCGATGCAGAAACTAGAGTTATTAAAGAATTAAAGTCAATTGGAAAACCTTTTATTGTCATTTTAAATTCATCCCATCCAACATTCCCAGAAACCGAACGCATAGCTCAAGAACTAAAAGAAGAACATAATGTACCAGTTATTCCTATCAGTGTCGAAAATATGAATGAAAAAGATACAATATCAATTTTAAAAGAAGCCCTATATGAATTTCCTGTTCTAGAAGTAAGAATAAATATGCCTGAATGGATTTCTATTTTAAATCCGGATAATAAAATAAAAAAATCTTATATAGATTCAATCAGAGAAAGCGTCATAGAAATTGACAAAATTAAAGACGTTGAAAAAATCACGGAACATCTACTAAAAAATGAATATATCGAAAAAAGTTATTTATCAAATATTGATACATCAACTGGGATTATTACTGTCAACTTGACATCTCCTGCTACACTATATAATCAAACACTAAGAGAATTAATAGATATAGATATCAAAAACAAAGCTGATTTACTGTCAATATTCCAAGAATTTAATACTGCAAAAAAAGAATATGATCAAATAAAATATGCCCTAAAAATGGTAAAACAAACAGGTTACGGAATTGCTATTCCATCTATTGAAGATATGAAATTAGATAAACCAGAAATTATTAAACAAGGATCAAGATATGGTATAAAATTAAAAGCTGTTGCACCATCTATCCATATGATTAGAGTAGATGTAGAATCAACCTTTGAACCAATCATAGGAAGTGAATTACAAAGCAAAGAACTAATAGATTATATAACAAAAGGAAAAGAAAAAGAAAATAATGAAATTTGGAAAAGTGAAATTTTTGGTCGAAGTATAGACTCTATTGTCCAAGAAGGAATCCAATCAAAAATAAATCTTATGCCAGATAACATAAGATACAAATTACAAAATACTCTTTCTAAAGTCGTAAATAAAGGCTCAAATAATATGATTGCCATTGTAATATAAAAAGTAAAGTAGACACAAAAAAAAATGTGTTTACTCTTTTTATACACATTTTTTACAATTTTAGACATTTTTTACTGAGACAACCTAGAAACATATAAATTATATTGATTATATAATGCATCCGTTTGAAAACGAATTTCACCCTCTTCTAATTTCCAAGAATCTTTATTTGTAATCAAAAAATTTAATAACTCAGCACTAATATCAAACACTTCGTTTGTTCTAGTTTTTGTTTGTACAAGAATTTCTTTTGTATCACTAAATTGTTTTTTCATGGAATCATTCAAAATCATATCTAAATATAAAGTATAATAATTATTGTCCTTAATTTTTTCTTTTCCATAAGCACAAATCGTATCTTCTTCTGAATTTATTAAAAGCTTATCCACTTGTAAATTAAATTCTTCTTTAGCACTTTGCAAATAAACAATAGATTCCTTAAATTCAGGTCCATCATTTGTATAATTATCATAAGAAAGTAATTGAGTAAGTTTAGAATCAGTCATAACTCCCAACATCTTTTGTAAAGAAACTGCATAATCATCCAAATATGTTTTCACAGTTTTCTCTACATTCGCATAATCTCCTCTTGTTCGAATTTTACGATTATACCGATCTTTAGTTATATCAAGCTTAGATAATATATTAGCCTCTTTTTTTAAATCATTTAACATTGTAGCATTTCTTAAAAATAAAAAGCCAAGTATTAAAAACGTATTTACTATAATACATAAAATAACTAAAACCAATTTCTTACGATTACTCATAATTTCACCTCTATTTATATCAGACAACAAACCACTAATTTTTAAATACTTAAACATTAACTAAACTATCTATCTTATCAAGAACTTCTTTTAGACCAAGTTTTGTAACACTAGAGAAAACAACCAAATCATCTCCTACAACCAAATCTAATGTATCTAAAATAATTTTCAAATTTTTTTGCTTCTTACTACCACCAACTTTATCTGCCTTAGTAGCAACAATAGTAACAGGGAGATTATAATATTTTAAGAAATTATACATTAATAAATCATCCTCTGTTGGTTTATGTCGAAAGTCAATTAACATAAAAACTCTTCTTAATTGCTCTCTTTTTTCCAAATATTCTTCAATCATCATTCCAAATTTAGCTTGAGTCTTTTTATCAATAGAAGCATATCCATAACCAGGAACATCAATCAAATAGAAAGAATCATTTACTCCATAAAAATTTAAAGTTTGTGTCTTTCCAGGAGTAGCTGAAGTATAAGCTAAATTCTTACGTCCTAAAACACAATTAATAAAACTACTTTTTCCTACATTACTTCTTCCTACTAATAAAAATTCTGGCTTCAAATCATCAGGATATTGACTACGCCTTGTAGCCATAACATCTAAATTCGCATCTTTTATTATCATATTTATCCCCTCTACTTTTCTTTTAAATATTCACCAATTTCTAAATCCAAATCTTTCATAACAGATAAAGCATCTTCCAAATTCTTTACTCGAACACCAGCAGCATATTTGTGCCCACCACCAGCATGTTTTTCAGCAATATGATTAATTTGAGGTCCACGAGATCGAATTGAAATACGATATTGCCTATTTTTAAGATCTTCAGTTATAGTTGCCCAAACAAAAACTTCTTTTATATAATTAAAATCATTAACCATATTTCCAGCAGAAGCACTATCAACTCCAAACTGATTAACAACATCATCACGAATAACAACATAACCAAGACCATTTTCAGTTACTTTCATATTTAAAGAAATATAACCCTCTAACCTTATTTCATTCATTGGTCGAATATATAGCTTTTCATATGCATTTGATAAATCAAATGGATATTCTTCTAAAAGTTTTGAAACAAGACAAAATGTTTTAAAACTACAACTATTAAATAAAAAACGATTAGAATCAGATACCAATCCCATATATAACAATTCTGCAATAGATGAATCACACTGTAATTCAGTTTGAAAAATAATTTTCATAATAATCTCACAAGTAGAAGTCATATCATCTTCAATAATTTCTAAATCACAATTTTTTTCAACAAATGGATGATGATCAATCTTAACAGAAAAAGTATAATCACTAGGATTAGCAGAATCAATTCGTCGCAAATCTGGAGTATCACAAACAATTAATAAAGCATTATCAAGCTTTTCCAATTTATCTAACTTTCCAAATGAAAGAAATTTAGCACTACCAGTACCAATAGCTAAAACTTTCTTATTCGGATAAGTTAATTGAATAGAGTCCCTTAAAGCTAATTGACTACACAAAGCATCTGGATCTACCCCAATATGCCTAGCAATTACAATTGTATCAAAACTTTTTATCTTTTCTAACAATTCTTTATACATTCACCATTTTCCTATCCATTTAATACTTTTAAAGTATCTCTAGCAACCATTAAATCCTCTCTTGCAGAAATTACAAATACAAGCACCGAAGAATCTTCTGCACTTATTTTTACACCCCTTTGAGGCATATTGTTTGCATCAAGATTTATTTTGATTCCCAATGAAAAAAGCTTTTCACATATCTCACGACGAAGAGAACCTAATTTTTCAAATGCTTTTCCTGTAAAAACAATAACATCAACACCACCCAATAAAACATAATATTGAGCAATATAATCAACAATTTGACGTACAAACTTATTCTTAGCTAAAATAGCATCTTGAGATCCTTCCTCACATAAAGTCATAATACTCTCTATATCATTTGTAACACCACTTACTCCTAATAACCCACTATTATAATTTAAATCATCTAATACTTCTGATGCATTCTTTCCTTCTTTTTCCATTATATAAGGAATAATAGAAGGTTCAATATTACCACAACTTGTTCCCATCATAGAACCAGATGATAAAGAAAATCCCATTGAAGTATCAATACACTTACCATCTTCAATAGCACTAATACTAACATCTTCACTATCTATATAGCAACTAATTAATTTAAAACTATCTCTATTCAGTAAATCTTTAACACAATTTTGAATATATTGATGCACGATTCCATAAAAACCATATTTTCGAACACCATAATCAGTATACCAACGCCGAGGAACAGAATATAGATAAGTATCTTCACTCATAGAAGCATAAAAAGCAGTATCAAATACCCCTATGATAGGGATATTAAAAAACACTTCTTGAAAAGCTTTTATACCAGAAATATTATCTTGCATAAAACTTGGAATAAAGTCTTGAAAAGATTCTAACTGACAAATATCGTTTTCCTTTAAAAAAACACTTTTATAAAATTGATCTTTTCCGTGAAAAATAAAATAACCAATTCCTTCGATATCATCCTTTGAAGAAATAAATTCCAAAGAAATAAGCTTATCTAATAATATTCTAGCAACATCAAAACAATCATTAAAAGCAATCTCTTCTTTAATTTTTTCTTCATTATACGAAATAGTATAATAACTATTTGGCATACCAATTCTCTCAAAAACTCCAGTAACAATTACACTTTCATCATCCATGTTAAACAAAGTAAAATAAAGCTTTTTATTACTAAATTTAATAGAAATAATATTCATAAAAATCTCTCCTCTTGAGAATTTACTATCACTATTATACTATAAAATTCATTGAAAAAAAAGCAAATTTACATCTCTCGTATTTTTTGACCACAAGATGCACAATAATTGCATCCCTCAACGTTATTTCCACAATTTGAACAAAAATGAATGTCATTCTTAGAAGAAGGTACATCTTTATATAAATTTTCCTGTAACATTTCACTAATTACTTCATCTTTTGGACTATAATATATCTTTTGATTTTCAGAAGAAACCTTCCCAACAATTTTAAAACATACAATAAACATAATAGATATAAAAATCAAAAATATTATTATAAATAAAAAACTCTCAATCTGAGCTGAATATAAAAGAATAGTATCATATAGAGTATGCAAAATAACAGGAATAGAAATACTCAATATCATATTTTTTAAATATTCAGTATGTTTTTTTTGAACCTCACCAGTTTTAGCTTTAGAAAAATAATATCCCATAATAACTCCAAAACAAGTATGTCCAGGAACAGAAGTAAATGCCCTTAGTAACGCATTCCCCAATCCATTTTTACAAACATACAAAATATTTTCAACACAAGCAAAGCCTAAAGAAGCAAAAACAGCATAAACGATAATATCATAAATCTCATCAAATTCTTTTATATCATAACCAAACTTTCTCGTAACAATCCATTTAAATCCCTCTTCTATAAAGGCAACAGAAACAAAAATATTAAGAAACAAAGATAAAAAACTTGAAGCACTTTCAAGAGGATAAATATTTTGAATAACAAGCTCAAAAAAGATAATCGGAATACAAGTCAAACAACCATAAAAAAATATCTTCCAAAGGACTCTATTAGGCTCAGGATTTACATCCTTTTTATAAATATAATAACATAAAAGCAAAACCGGTAATATAGCCGCAAATAAATATATCTCCACCACAAACACCTACCATAAAATAATTAAACACTGGCAATAAAAAAATGTCAATAAAAAAGCTCCTAAGAGCTTATTGTTTCGTAATTATACTATATGCATCTTTAACAATCATCAATTCTTCATTAGTAGGAACAACCCATACTGGAATTTTAGAATCTTTAGAACTAATAATACCTTCTTGCTTATCCTTATAACTTGCAATCAAAGAATTAGCTTTTTTATCTACTTTAATTCCTAAAGGAGCCAATTGATTAAGAATAGATTCTCTAGCTTCTATTCCATTTTCACCAACACCTGCTGTAAAGACAATCGCATCTACATTACCTTCAAGTTCTATATAATATTGAGCAATATAATTTGCTATTCGATTATTATACATATTAAGGGCTAAAATAGCTCTTTCATCTCCACTAGCAGCAGCATTTTCAACATCACGACTATCACTAAAACCAGCAACACCTAAAAGGCCACTCTTCTTATTTAAAGAATTAGTAATATCTGAAATACTTTCACCAGATTCCTTACATACATATTCTAAAATAGAAGGATCAATTGCACCACAACGAGTTCCCATCATTAAACCATCAAGTGGAGTAAGTCCCATTGTAGTATCAAAACATTTACCATTTTTAATAGCACTAATACTAGCCCCACTACCAATATGACAAATAATTAGATTTAAATCATCTCTTTCCAATTTTTCTTTCATTACTGTTGTAATATATTTATGACTTGTCCCATGAAAACCATATTTACGGACTCCATATTTTAAATACCACTCATAAGGTACTGGATAAATATAATTTTCTTTAGGCATAGTTTGATGAAAAGCTGTATCATATACTGCAACCATAGGAACTTTAGGTAAGACTTCTCTCAAAGCTTCAATTCCTGCTAAATTTCCAGGATGATGAAGTGGTCCTAATTTAGTTAAATCTTTAATGTCTTGAATAACATCATCTGTAATCAAAACAGAATCTGCATATTTTTCACCACCATGTAAAACTCTATGACCAACTCCCTTAATTTCATCAAGAGAATTAACTGCTTTATTATCTAATAGTTCATTAAGTAAAACTTCAACAGCTTCATTATGATTTTTTAAATACTTTTCCCCTCTAATTTTTTGACCATTTATCTTAGTATTCCAAAAGCTATCTTCCATTCCAATCTTTTCAATATATCCACTTATAAGAACTTTTTCTTCTGGCATATCAAATAATTGAAATTTTAAGGAACTACTACCTGCATTTACACATAAAAACTTCATATACATCTCTCCTTTATATCAACATTATATTACCAAACAACAAAGAAGATTTCAACAAATAACAAAAATAAATAATTATATTATAAAAAGCAAAAAAAATAAAGTATGTAAAAACACACTTTATTTTCATATTTAGAAAACTATTTATTAGTTTTTTTACTTCTTTTTTTATTGTTTTTTTTATTAGAATTTGAAGAATTTGAAATTGATTTAGAGCGATTCATTCCACTTTCAACTAGTCGCTTAGTAATTTCACCACCAACTATTCCATTATCTCTACTACTTGCTGATGCTCCTAAATTTACACCAAATTCATTTGCAATTTCATATTTCATTTTTTCAACAGAACTTTTAGACCCTGGTACTCTTACTTTCATAGAAGCATTACTATTCTTTTTTCTTGGCATTTATTTCACCTCCTATACAGTTATAGGATGTGAATTTTTAAAAATTTAATACCTAAAATTATAACAAATCAGAAAATTCCTCGTTAGAATTAGAAATTATCTTAATAGTTTGAACAGAACGAATAGCTTCATCAATCATAGATCTATAATCAAATTTCTCTTCCTCAGCAATTGCTGTTTCAATACTCGGATTAATAATAGGATGTTTTGGAACAAAAACAGTACAACAATCTTCATACGGAATAATACTAATATCATATGTACCAATTTTTCTAGCTATTTCCATTATTTCCAATTTATCAAAGCAAGCCACAGGACGAATAACAGGAACATTTATGACACTATTAATGACGGACATACTAACCAATGTTTGTGACGCAACTTGACCAATGCTTTCACCATTTACAATAACATATGCCTTATATTTTTTAGAAAGTCCTTCCATAATACGATACATCATTCTTCTCATAATAGTAATGCAATAGTCTTCTCGACAATTCTTATATATTTCTTCTTGTATAGGAGTAAAATTAACAATATGTAAACGAATAAAACTAGAATACTCAGATAATCTTTTACTTAATTTAATAACTTTATTTCTAGCTTGAATACTAGTATGAGGCATTGCTTCAAAATAAACAGCATCTAAAATCATACCTCTTTTCATAGCTAAATATCCAGCAACAGGAGAATCAATACCACCAGATAGCATTAACAATCCACGTGGTTGTGTTCCAACAGGATATCCACCTATTCCTCTATAGCTATTAAAATAAATAAAACTTTCTGTTGCCCTTATCTCCACTTTCACTAACAAATCTGGATTATGAACATCAACTGAAATGTTAGGAATATTCTTAAGCAATAATCCCGCTAAAACTCTATTATAATCTTGACTATGAATAGAAAAAGACTTATCACTTCTTTTTGTATCAATTTTAAAAGTAGAAAAAACTTCCTTTTGAACAAGCTCTAAAACAGCTTTTTGAATCTCATCATCATTAGTATGAACAATATTAGCAATATGATAAGTATGAATACCAAAAGTTTTATCCACAACATTTTTAATAAAAAACAAATCTTTATCTAAGAATTCAATATACATTCTTGCTCGATCTTTATGAATTTTTACATTATAATTTTCCAACTTACTTTCTATATTCTTATACAAAGTGTCAATAAAAAAATTACGATTTCCTTTTTTGGTTGACAACTCTCCATATTTTATCAATATAACTTTATCCACAATATCACCACACGCATATTTTATCATAAAAATAAAGAAAATAACAGTACCAAGTTATTTTCCTACAATGTGATAAAAATCACAAAACCAACTTTACAAGCAAAAACAGAAAAAAACTGCACACCGCAAATATCCAAGACCTAATTTACCTTTCATATACCATCAACAATTTTCTATATATCTTATCATCGATGGTCGAAGTAATCTTAATAGCGATATCCAATGATTCTTTATAATTCCCCTTATAAAAAGCTTTTTCTGCCTCAATTAAAGCATTATCAACCTCATCATAACTACTTCGATAACGATTAACAAAAATAATTGCATTTTCTGCAAATTTAGCGTTTTTTATCATTTCCATAGTAGTATTATAAAGTTTTAAAACTAAATCTCTTGCTGTATCTACACGAGTATTTAATATTTTAATAACAATGGGTTTTCTTTCTAATTCCTTAATAACCTCATAAATTGCCTCATTCGCTTCACTTAATTGAACAAAATAATTATTTGTTATCACAGGTAATTTATAGCTATGAATTTCGTTTTTACAAATTTTCAAAAACTCTTGAATTTCCTGTAACTGCTCTCTAGCACGAAGCTCATCATCATACATATTTCCCAGTGATTTTAAAGCTTCATCAAAAGATTCTTCCATTAAAGTTAAACGATTCGACAAAGCCTCAACCTCTTCATTTAACATAGAATAAGGACTAGATTTTGATTCTTCTTTAGCACACATTTTACGATAATCATCATTAATAACAACAAGCGTCTTATTAACTTCATGAATAACTTCAACATCATCATCTTTTAAATCATACATATTTTTAATATCATCTAGTTGTTCATAAACTTCATGAACTAAAGAATTAGTTTTTTCAAGTCTCCCATTAAAAGACTCTTTTATCTCATTATAAACTTTTCTTGATAACCTTTCTTTTTCAAAATCAAGAAATAATGAATCATAATATTCAAGCATAGTTTTTAAATCAAACATACAACCCTCAAGATTTAAAACCCTTACTTTGTCTAATATTTGATTAATATTTTTTCTAGATTCTTCAATATTAT
This sequence comes from uncultured Erysipelotrichaceae bacterium, assembly GCA_902796215.1. Taxonomy (GTDB): domain Bacteria; phylum Bacillota_I; class Bacilli_A; order RF39; family UBA660; genus UBA3789. The sequence goes on from CADBNY010000067.1 coordinate 13,713, forward strand.
AATCAATATTCAAATAATCAAGGACATATCCTTCATCTAACATTTCTTTATTAAGCTGTTCTATTTCCTTCATACGATTTGGAATTACCTGATTAGCCATTAACAATACATCAGGTAACTCTGTTATAATAATTTCCATATGATCAAGCATAATATCTAAAGCTTTACAAATCTGAACTACTTCAGAATATTCATTAGTCTCCATTACTTTTTCAAAATCTAAAAATCGTTTTTCAATATTTTCTAATTGCAAACAAATAGCTTCCTGCATAAAGTCATATAATTCCTTATGATCTTGAAATTCACGATTTAAAGTACGATACTTTGACTTTAATTTAATAACAATGGATCTATATTTCTCTTCGCTCAAAGTAATATCCTTAATTTCATCCAACAAATGTTCTGCTGCTTCACGAACCTTATATATTTCTATTTCAGCACTTGCAATACGATATCCACAAGATTTATAATCTCTTTTTTCTACATAAATATCCAAATCAATAAGCATATCATCAATAAGTGTCAATCTTTTTTCACGTATATCATCAAACTTTTCTTGCCACTTATTATATTTTTCTTCCATTTTATCATTCTTAATAATAGGTTCTACTTTAGACAACTCAACTAAAACAGGCGTAGATGCTACCATATTGCGCTGAATTTCCAAATTTTTAACCTTATTACGATAATAATTTATCTCTACCTTTTTCACAAAATGAAGTATTACAATAACAATTATAAATGCTATAACAATAGCAGACCCAATAATAAGAAACTGTCCTTGCATACATTCACCTCTATTCTTAATTTTTATTTTATCATATTTCGACCCTTTTTTTCTACAATTTCAGAAAATATTATTACTTTTTCTAAAAAAAAATATTTCTTGACATAAAAACCTTTATGGAATATAATTAAAACTGCAAATTCCTTGAAACAGCAAATTTAGAATATTTTAATGTGTTTTCATAAGGAAAGTAGCTATCGCTGTTGATGCGAAAGAAAAACTCCCTAAAATATGACTAAATTTTCAAGATTTTGTAAAAAAAAATAAGGAAAGGAGAACAATATGTCAAGATATACAGGACCAAGTTATAAAAAAGCACGTCGAGTTGGTTTTTCAATTAGTGAAACAGGAAAAGAACTAGCACGTCGCCCATACGGACCAGGACAACATGGTCAAGATCGTAAAGGAAAAGCATCTGACTATGGAATGCAATTAAAAGAAAAACAAAAAGTACGCTTTATGTATGGAGTAAATGAAAGACAATTTAAAAAGACTTTTAATGAAGCATCTAAAATGTCTGGTATTCATGGTACAAACTTCTTAAGATTACTAGAATCTAGATTAGATAATTTAGTATATAGAATTGGTTTTTCAACAACACGCCGCGGTGCCAGACAATTAGTAAATCACGGACATGTTACTGTAAATGGACGTAAAGTAGACATTCCATCATACAGAGTTAAACCAGGAGATGTTATTTCTTTAAAAGAAGATGACAAAAACTTAAAAGTAGTTAATGAATCTTTAGCAAAAATAACAAAAAGAGTTGAATTTATTACTTTTGATGAAGGTAAAAAAGAAGCAACTTATGTTAGATTACCAGAAAGAAATGAATTAAATGCTGATATCAATGAATCACTAATCGTTGAATTTTATAATAAGTAGAAAGAAAATACTAGTCAATAAACTAGTATTTTTTTATGATTCAACATCTAAAACTTTTAATGCTTCACTATAACGTATAAATTTACTCAAATAGCCATCATCATAAGAAGAATATCCAACAACTAAATATTCCCCATCATTATCAATAATATCTGTAAAAACATCATTCCTATCATGCTCATAAGTAACGACATTTATTTTTTCTAAATTCATTTTATACTTCCCAACAATACCATCACAATGAGATTTATTAATCATTTCGCCAGAAAAATTAACTTTATAAGAAGCAAGTCCAATAGCAACAAGATAACCATGATTATCAATCATCAACTTATTATAATGAGTATCCCTTTCATTTTCAAAAACAACTTCATCAAGATAAGAGCAATTCATGTCATACATAATAATTACAGCAGAAATATTATCCTCATTTCTTTTAGATCCACTAACATAAATTTTACCATCAAAAGAAACAATACTATTAAATCCAAATTCATCACAATTTTCATATCGAACACATTCAGACAAATTACCATCCATATCGTACTTACATAAAATTCCAACATAGTTTTCATCAACACCAACAGTATAAATAGAATCATCAACAATCAACAAATCATTAAATTTACCAAATTTATTATTACCATAAACTTTTGACCACAAAAAATTTCCTTCCTTATCGTACTTGACAATAAGAGCTCCACCTTCTTTATCATCAACTTTAGTATTTTTATAAACACTTTGTCCTATAACAAAATAACCATCATCAACAATTTGAATATCAGTAAACTTTGAATTATCTAAAATTTGAAAATCTTTTTGAAAAATAATATTCCCTTTCATATCATATTTTACAATTAAGGCTCTTCTCCTTGATTCTTTATGTTCCTTTATTGTTTTTTCATAACTTCCAACAACAATAATATTATCTTGATCAAAAGAAACTCCGAAAAAAGCACTATTATAGCCAACATTATAAAGCGTTTCTATCGTTTTTTCACGTTTTTTATTATATATCGAAACCTGCGCTCTTTCATAATGATTGCTATTATTATTATCACTACCAACAGTTACATAATAATTAGAACTTTTATCAATAGCATTAACACCATCAAAATACAAATATTCAGTATTATTCAAAAACAAAGAATAAAGAATATGAATAATTTCTATGAATATCAATAGAAAACAAATAATTTCAAAAATCTTTACTCTTTTTAATACCTTATATTTCATAAAAGACCTCCTCTAAATTAATTGTAACAAAAGAATATATCTTTTTCCACAAACAAAAAGAAAATAAGAAAACTTCCTACTTTCTAATTGTAAACCCCTATAAAATACTTTTTCTTTCCACGACGTATAACAACATATTTTTTATCAATACATTTATTTTTAGTAAGAATATATTCTAAGTCTTGAATTTTTTCACCATTTAAAGTAATAGAACCATTATGAATAAATTCACGAGCTTCACGCTTACTAGAACAGATTTCCCCTTTTACTAAGAAATCAACAATGTTTAAATCAGAATCAATTTCAAATGGAGTTAAACCTTTAAAAGCAACTTCAATATCTTTACCAGTAAAGTTAGCAATATCACCACTAAATAAAGATTCTGAAATACTTACAGCCCGATCAAAAGCTTCCTTTCCGTGTAAATCAGTAATAATTTCACGAGCTAAAGTCTTTTGAGCAATTCTTAATTCTGGCTTTTCAGTATGTTTTTTTATAATATCAGTAATTTCTTCCGGTGATAAAAAAGTAAATACTTTCAAATATTCTTCTACTTTCCCATCTTCCGTATTTATTAAAAATTGATATAATTCATAAGAAGATGTTTTATCTTCATCTAACCACAAAGCATTACCTTCACTTTTGCCAAACTTTTTACCAGTAGAATCTAAAATTAATGGCATTGTAAAACCATAAGCTTGCTCACCTGTCATTTTTCTAATCAAATCAATACCTGTAGTAATATTACCCCATTGATCAGAACCAGCTGCTTGCAATCTTACTCCTTTATTTTTATATAAATATAAGAAATCATATCCTTGAATTAACATATAAGAAAATTCTGCAAAAGTAATCCCCGTATCCAATCTTCTTCGAATAATATCTTTATCTAGCATGTAATTAACATTAATATATTTACCTACTTCTCTTAAAAATTCCGTAAAAGTAAATTCCTTCATCCAATCATTATTGTTAACTACTTCAACATCTCCTCCAACAATTTCTTGAACTTGTTTGCTTAAACCACTAATATTATGTTGAACTGTTTCTTTAGAAATCATCTCTCGCTCAGCAGTAGGTCTAGGATCCCCTATTAATCCTGTTGCTCCACCCACTAATAAAATTGGATGATGCCCAGCTTTGGCCAATCTTTTAGCAGTTACTAAACTAGAATAATGTCCTAAATGCAGACTATCTGCAGTAGGATCTGTTCCCCAATAAAAAGTCATTCTATCATTATTTAATTTTTCCTCTAAATCATCACCAGCGACATCTTTTACTAACCCTCTCCATTTTAGCTCTTCAAAAAAAGTCATTCTTTTCCTCCTTCAATTCCAAATTACAACTTTTACTTAATCAGTAGTATAATCAGAAGGCCATCAATTTAAAATAACCTTACTTCATATCCAATATGAATAAAAACCTCCAAAAAAAAGCAATCTTCCCCATAAGGACGAAGACCGCGGTACCACCTTAATTCATGTAAAACATGCACTCTTTTCCTTAACGCGGATAAACGATTTTTTTCAAAGTACGTAATTCATAAGAATGCATCACTATCTTACACCAACCGATAGCTCTCTATAAAAATAGCAATCCCCACTACTAAATACTTATCACCAAAAAATATACCAATATATTATCATAATTAAATAAAAAGTCAATCTATTTTTTTATTTCGCTATTTTCCAACTTTTTTAATACATCTTTAGAAACACTAATAACACTTTCTAAAAGGGCTTCAGCACTTTTTCGAATAGCAGGTGTTCCTTTTTCTTTAGCTAATTCAACTAAATCTTGAGCTTTTTCTTTTAGTTGATTCCCTTTTTCTTTAGCAAAATCGGCAACTTTTTCCTTATCTAAATCAGCTAATTCAATCTTAATATCTTGAATTTTTTTACTGAAATCATTTTTTACTTCTTCACTATCAACTTCTTTTAATTGATTAAGTAATTCATCAATCTTCTTCTTTAATGCCTCTCTTGTTTCACTACCTTTAGTAGGTGCAAATAAAAGTCCAAGACCTGCCCCTAACAAAGCTCCTGTAAGAAATTTCCCAAATCCTTTTTTTCTACTCATAATTATCCTCCTCTTTCTTTACTTTTTTATTAAATAATTTAGATAATGCAGATGAAACACTGAATGCCATCGTATTGCTGATATTAGCAACACCATTTGCAGCTTTACTTAACACAGAAAAAGCATTATCAAAAGAACTAACTTTTTCCTCTACATTATCTACAATACGATCAACTTTATCTAAAATATTAATCAACTTAATACCAATAATAATAAAAACAACCATTAATACAATTCCTGATATTGACAATAAAACCGATAAAAGTGTACCTGTATCCATAAAATCACTCCTTTTTAATCATTTTCTTGATACATAGAATCAATTAAATCAAATAAATTATCATTATCATCACTAGAACTAAATTTTCCAGATTGACTAGATTCATCTTTTACTTCAATTGCTTTTTTGTCTTTAGAAACATCCATCTTTTTTTGATTTCCATTCAAAATATCGTTTTCTAAAGAATTAGTATTCTTCTCTTTATCATCTATTTTGGTATGCTTTTGAGATGTATTCCCTTTACTAACATCAACATAATCAACATTATACTCCAATCCCAAATCTTGAAAATATTCTAAAGCATCTCCAACAGTAAGTTCCTTCACTTCTGGTTTTTTATGATCACTTAAATCAACTAATAAGTCATCATCTTCTTCCACTTCAAACTTAGTATTCTCAACAGTATCTGATATTTCTTGTTCCTGAAGATTTTTATTACCATAAGCTTTATTTCGAATATCATCTACACTAACATTACTCCTTGTATAATTACTTGTAATACGAACTTCTTTCTTTTCTCTTACATCCTCCTTTTTATAATTTTTATCTAAAATACCATAAATAGGAGAAATAATAGGACTAGGTTTAAAATAAACCTTTTCTTCCTTTTTCTCATAAGTACCATATTGATGAACCGGTACATTATAAGAATTATCCCGCCCATAAAGTTTACTATCTTGATGATTAATAGAAGAATCTCTTCCGTTGTTAGAATAAGTAGAATCTATAACTTCTTCTTGATAAAAATCTTCTTTCATTTCTTCTTGATAATATTCTTGCTGTCCTTCTTCAAAAGCACTTCTTCTAGCAACTCTACTTTTTTCCTCAAAAATTGGCTTTTCTCCTATATTTCGTAATATTTCTGGTTGTTCTGGAAAATCATCATCAACTTTAAAATCACTATCTTCCATAATTTTAAAATCTTCATGACTTTTTTCTTTTACTGGCTCTACTCTAGGTCTCATTTCAAAATCTTCATCTTTTAATTCCTCTTCTTGCAACTCTTTTACCTTTTCTGACCTAGTACCAGGCAAAACAACCTTTTTAGCAATTGGCTTTTCTTCTGTCTTTTCTCTCTTCTCCTTTTTTACTTTCTTTTCCTTTTTAGGAGGTTCTTCCACTTCAACATATTCAACTTCAAAAAGAGCATTTTTTATTTTATCCAATACACCCATGAGTCCACCTCTTTTAACTAATAATCTAAATCTATTTTTTCATCCTCTAAATCTTTCTTATATAACTCTGTTTCTTCTCTTTCAACAACATCCAAAAAGTCTTCCTTAGAAGAATCAGCCTTAAATAGAGTATAATCTTCTTCTTTATAATCTAATATATTTTCACCAATTAAGCTATCAAGTACGACATCATTAAATTGAATTGTACGCAAAACAGAACACATATTAACAAGAACATCCATTAAATTTTCTTTATCTACATATGCCTCCATTTTTGCATAATTATAAACAAACTGAATAAAATATTTAGAATCAACTTCATCAATTTGTAAATAACCAGTCTTTTTATTTTTCTCTATTTTCTTAGAAAAATAAGCATTTTTTTCTTCTTTATAAGCATTTTCTATTTTATGATAATAACTAATAGCATCAACATATAAATAATAACGATTATTCTTTTTATCTTTCAAAATAGCATTATAATCATCACGATTTAAAAATTGAACACCCTTAGGTAAATAATATTTATATCCATCATAAAATACATTATAAGTATTAACTTTTTTAGACATAAGCACATTAAGATTCTTTTCTACATCTTCATAATCTATTCTTGTAATACTACAACCAGTCGCAAAAACAACAACAATAGAGAGCAAAACAATTAACTTTTTCATATTTCACCTACTCTTATAACATTATATCATTTTTTTAGCAAATGTGAAATCATTTTATATATATTTATTGCATTAGACAATATTTTTAGTACACATTACATAATAAATAGGCAGTCCTTCTTTCGAAAACTTATCTTCATATTCCGTTGTAACATCAGGCATTTTATCATGATGAAAATCAAAAGACACCTCGCGTAAAACATACCCATTTTCACTAAAAGAAATCAAAGAATATTGATATAACTGAGAATTATCAGTTCTCATCTCAATAATAACTAAATTTTGAAATATTTTTTCATATTTTTCTAAAAAATTTTTACTAGACAATCGTCGCAAATGATGTCTTTTTTTTGGCCAAGGATCAGAAAAATTCAAATAAATCCGACTAACTTCACAGTCAAATATTTCATCAATAAAAAGCGCATCAGCTCGAACTATTCTTAAATTTTGAAGACCGTCTGGAATGTTTTTTAAACACTTTGCTATAACACTATCATATTTCTCAATACCAATAAAATTAATATCTGGATTATTTTTAGCATTTTCTATAATAAATTTTCCTTTACCCATACCAATTTCAATAAAAATAGGATTGCTATTTCCAAACACTTTTTTCCACTTTCCTCGATTTTCCTTTGCCAAATTTAAAGATATAAAATAATAAGACGAAGCAAGTATTTTTTCTTTATTTTTTACATTTCTAAGACGCATCCAATCACCTAGTACTTATTTTATCACATATCACTATTTTTTGCATAAAATAAATAAGAAAGTAAATAAAGTTGGTGATAAAATGAATGCTTATCCATTTCAAATTCCTATGATAAATCAAAATAATTATTTTTACATTTTAAAAGAAATAGAAAAGATAAAAAAACAAATAAAAGAATTAGAAGAACAAATAAATATAAAAAATGATAATAATTATTTAAAAAAAGATGACAATTATTATATGATTTAAAAGAAAATAATGCCTATTTCTAAAAGCTATGATATACTAATATATAAAGAAAGTGAGGCAATAAAATGTTAGAATTAGATTCAATAGATAAAGAACAATTTGACTCATTTGTAAAAAATCACAAAACAAAATCCCATTTTTTACAATCAGTATCATGGGGAGAATTTGCAAAAGTAAAAAAGAATTTAACCCCATATTATCTAGGATTAACAAATGAAAAAGGAAAAATTCTAGGAGCTACCCTTTTATTAGAAAAAAAACTTCCTATGCATTTTTACTACTATTATGCTCCTCGAGGATTTGTAATAGATTATAATAATAAACATCTAGTTCAAAGTATGACTGAAAAAGTAATAGACTTTGCAAAAAAAAGAAAAGGTATTTTTGTAAAAATTGACCCTGATATTATAAAAACATCAATAAATTATCAAAATGAGCAAAAAGATAATCCTGATTTTGATGATATATTCACTACATTAAAATCAGTTGGTTTTAAACATCAAGGTTTTACAAAAAATTTCGAAACAATGCAACCTAGATATACATTCCGCATTGATTTAAGTCAACCAATAGAAGAAATTGAAAATCACTTTTCAAAAACAACAAAACAAAGAATTGCAAAAAGTCTAAAATTAGATACAGAAGTTATAATTGGAACAAAAAATGATATCCATGAATTTTATCATTTAATGACATTAACAGAAAATAGAAAAGATTTTATATCTTATAATGAAGATTATTATGAAACACTATATGAAATATTCAATGGAAATGAGAATAGTAAAGCAACACTATTTTTAGGAAAAGTTCACATCATTAAAACAATAAAGGCACTAGAAAAAAATTTAAAATCTATTAATAATCAAATTTCTATTTTACCAGTTGATAATTTAAGTAAAAGTGCTAAAGCAAAATTAACAGAATTAACAAAACAAAAAGAAAATACCATAAAAGAAATAGAAAAATATAAAGAATACAAAAAACAATATGGAACAGATTTAACACTAAGTGCCCATATGATAATTGAATATGGAGACAAAGCCTGGGTATTATATGCAGGAAATCATAACATTTTAAGTGAAACATATGTTAATTACAATACCTATTTTGAGCACATTAAATATTGCAAACAAAAAGAAATAAAAATATATGACCAATTCGGAACAATTGGAGATTTATCAAAAGATAATCCTAGATTAGGATTACATGAATTCAAAAAAAAGTTTGGAGGAGACTACATCGAATTTATTGGAGAATGGGATTATATAATTAATTATCCAATGTACTTAATTTTTACAAAATTAGTTCCACTTTATCGCAAAATAATTAGAAGAAAAAGCAAAAAGGAGTTAAAAAATGAAATTAGTAAATCTGAATAAAGAAGAATTTAAAAAATTCGCAGATCATCACGAACAAATAACTTTTCATCAAACAGAAGAATGGGCTAATCTTAAAAAAAATAATGGTTGGGCCTCTTATTATGTAGGATTAAAAGAAAAAAACAATATTTTAGCAGCAGCACTCCTTCTATCAAAAGAAATTCCTTTTATACGAAAAAAAATGTTTTACTCACCAAGGGGATTTTTAATTGATTATAATGATATAAAAACTTTAGAAATCTTCACAAAAGAAATAAAACAATTTATAAAAAAAGAAAAAGGAATTTTCATAAAAATTGACCCTTATGTAGAATATCAAGAAAGAGATAATAACGGAAATATTGTAAAAAATGGCTATAACAACAAAAAAGCAGTTGAAAATTTAAAAAAATTAGGATATAAATTCTTTGGATTTAATACTATGCAAGATACTCTTCAACCAAGATGGATGCATGTAATTGAAATTAACGGAAAAACAGAAGAAGAAATACAAAAAGATATGGAATCAAAAACAAGACAAATATTACGAAAAAACGAAAAATCGAGTATCAAAACAAGGGAGATAAAAAAAGAAGAATTACCCATTTTTAAAAACATCATGGAACATACTGGTGATAGAAGAGATTTTATTGATAGACCATTATCCTATTATGAAGCAATGTGGAATGCACTAGAACCAAGTGGAATTTTAAAAATACTAATTGCTGAAATAGATTTTAATGAATATGAAAAAAACACGAAAAAAGAATTAGAAGAAGTAGAAGCATCCTTAAAAGATAGAATATATAAACATGATAATAAGATATTAAAAATGAATGAAAAAAAATATGAGTCAACAAATAAGCAGGACAAAGACTCAATTGAAAGATTAAATAAACAAATTGAAAAAATAAGAAAATATAAAGAAAAATATGGAAACAAAAAAGTTTTAGGAACAATCTTATTTTTAATATATGGAAATGAAGTATTATCTTTATTTGGAGGAACAGATGATAACTTACTACAATTTCAATCAGCATATACTGTTCACTATGCAGGAATTAAATACGCAATAGATAATGGCTACAAAAGATATAATTTTTATGGTATTACAGGTGATTTTTCAGAAAAAAATCCCCTTTATGGACTATATTTATTCAAAAAAAGTTTTGGCGGACACGTTGTAGAATTAATAGGAGAATATGATTTAGTAATTTCAAATTTTTGGTACAACGCATACAAATTAGCCTTTAAGCTATATCACTATTTAAAAAAGAAAAAATAGTATTTCAAGATACTATTTTTTTTACACAATTACAATTAAATATCAAGCAAAATAGACTAACGATCATATTTTTCCAATCCATATTTAGCAATAATATCAGCATAATGATCAGTAGTACTCTGATTTGGATTAGGTGTATATCCCTCCAAAAAAGACCTATAATCTTCTAAATTATTACTCCCTTTGCATTCTGGATGATACAAATATAAAACATTTGCATAATCTTCAATACATTCCTCAACACTATCATAAGTCCGCATTGCCTCACTTGTACCAATAACATTCCCATTTTCATCCCATTGCATAACATTGCTTTGTGTTGATTTTCTTTTTTTAGACCAAGCAGAATCCTGCTCTTCAATAGGTTTACCCATATCAGTATTTATTCCAAGAACATTATTATTTCCAGATAAAGTAGATCCATCATCATTTGTTTTTTGAGGAGTATGCATCCATCCACTTTCATTAATAACTTGAGCAATTAATAAAGAATTCTTTAATCCATATTTTGAATACTGGGAAGAGTCAACAATTTTAGCCACTTTCTCAATCCATTCTTGTTGTGCAGCAGAATCGCCTTCATATGCCCTATCTCCCAATTCATAAAATGACGATGCTTGAGTATTACCAAGGGTAGTAGAACCTGCCAAACTAATAGCTTTTTTAACCTGATCATCTGTATTTTGATAATTACTATTTGTACTAGATAAAAAGTTCTTAGTACTATTAGCAGATTCCCTCATAGCTGAAATTTGTTCTTTTGCTACTTTTTCTAATTCCTCCTTACAGTTGTCAGCAATAGGTCCCATAAAAATAGATTCATTAGCTAACTGCTTTTGGCAAGTTGCAATAGCTGTTTCAGCATTTCCTATTCCAGTATTTAAATTGTTAACATCTCCGATTGCATCATTAAATATTCCATAATTGGAAACATTAACTGATTCATTCATTGTAATCACATCCTAAACTATAATAATTGTACTAAAAAAGCAAGAAAAAGTCCACCAAAAATATTACAAAAGAACTAAAAA
>CADBNY010000068.1 GCA_902796215.1 uncultured Erysipelotrichaceae bacterium
AAGATATCATAAAAACAAATAATATGTAAATATCTACATACAAGATGGTACTTTAATTTTACACAATATAGTAAAAAATCCTTGCATATAAAGAAAAAAAATAGTATAATACAAGTACTACTGGGAATACCAGAAATACCAATACCAAGAGTAAGAATTTCCGACTTACCCTTAGTATTGGCGAATAAATAAGAAAGGAAGTGTAAATATGGCTTTAACAAAAGAAGAAAAGCAAAAAATCGTTAAAGAGTTTGCTAAGAATGAAAAAGATACAGGTTCAGCAGAAGTACAAATAGCAATTCTTACAAAAGAAATTAATGATTTAACAGAACATTTAAAAGTACATATTCATGATTATCATTCACGTAGAGGACTTCTTAGAAAAGTTGGACAACGTAAAAATTTGTTACAATATTTAGCTAAGAAAGATATTCAAAGTTATCGTGAAGTAATTAAAAAATTAGGTTTAAGAAAGTAGACACATTTTTTAGTGTCTCTTTTTTTTGAGAAAAGAGGTAGTGTTATGAAGAAAAAGAAAACTTTTGAATTAGATTTTTATGGAAGAAAGATCATAGTAGAACATGGAACATTAGCAAAACAAGCAGATGGAGCAGTTCTTGTAAGATATAACGACACTGTTATTTTAACAGCAGCAGTAGTATCGAAAACAGCTAATTTATTATCTGATTTCTTTCCATTAACAGTAAATTATCAAGAAAAACTATATTCCGTAGGTAAAATTCCAGGAGGATTTATTAAAAGAGAAGGTAGACCTAGCGAAGCAGCAACACTAGCAGCTCGTATGATTGATAGACCAATGAGACCATTATTTCCAGAAGGATTTAAAAATGAAGTTCAGGTTATTTCTACAGTATTATCAGTAGATCAAGATTGTTCTCCAGAATTAACTGCAATGCTTGCATCATCATTAGCTGTATCAATATCAAAAATTCCATTTAATGGACCAATTGCCGGAGTAAAAGTAGGAAGAGTAAATGGCAAATTTATTATTAACCCAACTCCAGAAGAATGCGAGCAATCTGAATTAGAATTAACAGTAGCAGGAACAAAAGACGCTATCAACATGGTTGAATCAAGTGCAAAACAAGTATCAGAAGAAATTATGTTAGAAGCATTAATGTTTGGTCATAAGGCAGTAAAAGAATTAATCAAATTCGAAGAAAAAATTATCAAAGAAATTGGGGAAGAAAAAATGGAATATGAAACATTAACCCCAGAAAAAGAATTAATTGAAAGAATAGAAAAATTAGTAACTAAGAAAATGGATAAAGCTCTTCGAATAAAAGATAAATTAACAAAATATGCTGCAATTGATGAAATAAAAGAAGAAATGAATGAATTATTTACAAAAGAAAATGAAGATACAATGAAAGAAGAAGAACTAAAAGAATTATTAGTAAAAGTACAAATGGTTGTATCAGATATTGAATATAATTTATTTAGAAGTATTGTAGTAAAAGAAAAATTAAGAGCAGATGGACGTAAAATGGATGAAATAAGACCATTATCAGCAGATATCGATTTATTACCAAGAACTCATGGATCAGCTTTATTTACTCGTGGAGAAACTCAAGCATTAAGTATAACGACATTAGGAGCTTTAAATGAACACCAAATAATTGATGGATTAAGTATGGAAGACCAAAAAAGATTTATGTTACATTATAACTTTCCACAATTTTCAGTAGGAGAAACAGGAAGATATGGAGCACCAGGAAGAAGAGAAATAGGTCATGGAGCTCTAGGAGAAAAAGCCCTAGCCCAAGTAATTCCAACAGAAGAGGAATTTCCATATACTATTAGAGTAGTATCTGAAATATTAGAATCAAATGGATCATCATCACAAGCTAGTATTTGTGCAGGATGTATGTCGCTAATGACAGCTGGAGTTCCAATCAAAGCACCAGTTGCAGGTATTGCCATGGGATTAATTACTCATGAAGATAAATATACAATTCTAACGGATATTCAAGGAATGGAAGACCACTTAGGGGATATGGATTTCAAAGTAGCTGGTACAGAGCAAGGTATTACAGCACTTCAAATGGATATTAAAATAAAAGGAATAACAGAAGAAATTTTAAAAGAAGCTTTAGAACAAGCTAAAAAAGCTAGAATGGAAGTTCTAAAAGTAATGAAAAAAGCCATAAAAGAACCAAGAAAAGAAGTATCTAAATATGCGCCAAAGATGATAACATTTACAATAAATCCATTAAAAATAAAAGATGTTATTGGAAAAGGTGGAGAAACAATTACAAGAATTATTTGTGAAGCATCAAATGTTACAGAAGTAACAAATATCAATGCTGTTAAAGTAGAATTAGAAGATGATGGAAGAGTTATTATCTATCACTCTAATCAAGAAATCATTGACAAGACAAGACAAATGATTGAAGAAGTTGTAAGAGAAGTAGAAGTAGGAAAAATTTATGAAGCAAAAGTTGTAAAAGTAGAAGACTTTGGTTGCTTTGTACAACTATGGCCAGGATGTGAAGGAATGGTACACGTATCACAACTTGCCCATGAAAGAGTAGAAAAGGCAAGTGATGTTGTATCAGTAGGAGATGAAATAATTGTAAAAGCTATAGGAATGGATAAAAGAGGAAGACAAAACTTCTCAAGAAAAGAAGCACTACCAAAACCAAAAAAGAAAGAAACAAAAGATTAGAAAATAAAACATTATGTAAACTATAAAACCTTTCATAATAGTATAGAAATATATTTATGAAAGGCTTTTTTATAGCTAAAAAATAATTAATATGATTACAATATAAAAGAAGACTGTTTTTATCAATCTTCTAATTAATCTTATTACTAACCTTGTTGTCTATTTTTTGTACGTGGTATACCCTTTACTTCAGTTAAGAAATCCTTAGTTAAATCTTCACTTTCTTCTTGATGAATGTACTTGTTTTTATATGCGTAAAAAATTGACTCATCATCAAGATCAACTAATACAGTTCTTTTTTTTAGTGATGGATCCTCCTCTGGTGTGGCATATCTTACTCTAGCATTAGATTCATCATAAAGAGTTGTTAAATTGTCAAAATGTATAATTTTATTTCTTTTGAAATCTTCAAACCTAGTGCTTCCTATATCATAAACATCATCATCAATCATTGTTAAAATCGTTAAATATCTTACTTGTGCTAAACTATACATAATTCTTATAAAAACATCGGAAAAATCTTTTAAATGTTCATCTGTTTTAATTGTCTTGATTAAATCTTCAACTTCATCTTTATTATCGCCATCAATAGTGCTATTTCTTGAAATTGCTTCATATTCTTCATCTGTTAAAAGTTCTTGTCTTTTTTCAATTATTGCTAAATAAAATTCGTTTAATTTCTTTGATAAAAGGATTTGATCTAATTCCTCTTGTGAATACTTTTTATTCATATATTTATACCTCTTTTCTTATTTAAATTAATTATTTCTTTTTTCATATTTATATTGCCTTTTTTATTGCATAAGTATAAAAATTTTTACGAATAGAATATGCTCTATTTGTAAATATAATTATTCTCCTTTCTTGACTCCTTATTATACATATCTTTTTCTTCCAGTCAAGAAGTATCAACTCCAAAATTCAAATAAAATACTCAAAAATCCTTTGTATTTACATTCTTTCTGTTGTATGATATAATACATCAAACGGGAGGGTATTGGATATGTTTGACTTAATAAAAAGTATAATGAAATGGATTATTGTCATACTAATAATAGGACTAATAATTTTCTTTGCTGCTAAATTAGCAAATAAAACAACAACTAAGCCAAAGAAAACACAAAATTTAAATTCTGAAATACGTACAGCAGAAAATGCAACAACATCTACTACAAATAATAATACTACTTCAGGAATTGAAATTGAAAGAGGAAATAGTAACAGTTCATCAACTACAAATAATCAAACTACAGATAATTCCACTACAAATAATACAACAAGTAATAATTTAGTAGTAAATTCTCCAGATACTGCAACTACATCTGGAGCAAGTGTATTATTTGGATTTATAATTATTGGTATAGGTACATATTATATTAGAAAAAGAAAAGCTTTATAAATAGTTGATAAGATTCATAATTGAATCTTTTTTTCATATATATAAATAGGTGAAATTATGAGAAAAAAACTTTATCATATAAGCTTTCTTTTTTTAGCTATTTTTACTTTTTATTCAATATACCAAATAGAAAATAATTTAAATATAAAAAATCCTATTATAAATGAAATAAATAAAACCAAAACAAAATATAAAAAAGATTATATAAATGCTACAATCATAGGAAATAATATCTTATCAGGAAAGAATGGAAAAGATATTAATTTAAAAAAAACATATAAAAAAATGAAACAATACGGAAAATATAATGAAACCTTAACCACAATAAAAGAAATAACTCCTGAAATATCTATAGAAAATAATTATGATAAATATTTAGTAGGAGGAAATCAAACAGATAGAAAAATATCTTTCATATTTCCTGTAAAAGATAACAAAGAATTCATAAATATTTTAAAAATACTAGATAGCAAAAAAGTACCTGGAACATTCTTTATAGATGGAACTTTTTTAGAAAAAAACATCTCTTTTATAAAAAAACAAAAAGAGCATGAATTTGAATTATTAAGTTATCAAAATGATTATGAAGAATCTTTCTTTAAAACATCTTTGTCTTACTTATCATCTATTTCAAATAATAAACCAAAATATTGCTATACAGAAGTAGAAAAAGATTCGCTATTAAATCTCTGTAAAAAAATGAAATTACATACAGTAAAGCCAACTATAATAATAAAAAGAAATCTATATCAAGAAATAAAAAAAGATTTAAAGAATGGAACAATTTTCTCCATTGAAAATAACTATTATACAGAAAAAGATTTATCAATTACAATTGATTATATAAAAGAAAAAGGATACAAATTAGTTTCTTTAAATGAATTACTTACAGAAGAAAATAATGAATAAAAAAGCTTAACAATTATTGTTAAGACAAATAGTAATAGTAGAAGAACTATTTCCTCGATATTTTCCATCTAAAAAATCATCTTCACTATCATAAGTAAATACAGTTAAATGAATTGGTGATTTAATCTTATCAATATAAGCTCCACATTGAAGTTTAAGTGCTGTAAACAAAGTAGTATCAGAATAATCAGACATCTCAATATGAGAATAAAAACCTTTTCCTTGATTTATATAATCATCATATAAATAACCCATAAGGTATTCCCAATGATCCATAGGATTTTCTGGAGTAAGAATGAAATAAGATATTTCTTCTCCTGTATCTAAAGAAAAATCAATAGAAAATCCGATTTTTATATTTAATCTTTCCTTGTACTTACTATATTCTTCATAGAAACTAGAAGCAAAAGAAGAATTAAGTGTAATTTTTTCCTCATTAGATGGATATATTTGAAAAATACCAATATCATCTAGTGCATTATAAGATCCAGAAAGATTACTAATCTTCGTCAAAGAATTTCCTTTTAACTGATAAAAAGAAATTGGAGTATTATTTAAATCGTTATATACTTCTACTTCTGATACTGTTTCTTCTTTTTTCTCTTCTTTAGGAAGAACTTTTTTCTCTACTTTACTACACCCACACAATAATAGAATAAATAATAAAAGACAAATTCTTTTTTTCATATAATTATCACCTAAAGATAGTTTATCAAATATCAAAATAAAAGTCTTGCAATAATAAAAAAAAGTATAATAAAGACATATAGAAGGAGACAATTTAATGGAATTAAGCAAAGAAGTAAAGCAAAGATATTTAGAATTTTGTCATTGTGAAACAAACGGACATGTATATGTAACGGATGATAATAGAGTATGTGTACAAAAAAACCTTTTTCAATATGGTGCTGGATTGGGAATGAATAGATATAATACTTTTTCTATTGAAAAGCAAGGAGAAAATACGGTATTATGTCGAGTTGTTTTTGAAACTGAATATAAATGGGAATATGATGAGTACGGAGGAGAATCTCCTAATAATGGAGAATGGAAAATGCCAGATACTGAAAAAACAATAAAATATAAAGTTCCTGAAAATTTTGATTTGTATAAT
>CADBNY010000069.1 GCA_902796215.1 uncultured Erysipelotrichaceae bacterium
ATGTGTATATCAGCTAGTAAGAAATAAAATTATTTAATTTAGTACAACTATATTAAGTTTTGAAAAGTAACTAGAAATAGTTCTTTTTTTTTGTTGATATCATACTATTGAATAGGTGATTTTATTGAGATTATCAGATTTACAAAATAAGAAAATTATTAGTATTGCTACTGGGAGAAATATAGGTAGTATTATTGATGTTGATATTCGTGAAGATGGAAGAATAGATTCTTTTGTTATTGAACAATCTAGGAATTTTTTTTCTTTAAATAGAGAAAGTGATACAAGAATTTTATGGAATGATATTACTAAGGTAGGAGAAGATGTAATATTGGTTCAAAAAGATTAAGTTTTTTTCAATATCTTTTTTTTGGTTTTTTTATTGTCTTTTTTTTATCTAGTATATTTTTATTTTTTATTTCTAAGAGAATAGATGTTATTTTAAAAAAATATATTGATGTGGAAGTAGAGCGATTAACAAATAATGTTATTAATAAAGCAGTTTCTAAAGAAATGACTTCTAAAAATTATGGGAAATTGTATGTATATGATTCTGAAACTAAAAATATATCTTATGATACTGTGAAAATAAATATAATGAAAAATGAAATTACAGAGCAGGTTCAAAATATTTTAATAAATTTAGACAATGGTAATATTGATGAATATTTTGTTTCAAAAAGAATTTATAGTGGACGATTTAATAATGTTAAAAATGGGATTATTTGTGATATTAGTGTTAATTCGATTCGAGGATTAACTGCTTTTAGTAATGTTGGACCGACAATTCCAATTAAGCTATTATTTAACGGTCAGATAGACTCTGATATTGACGTTTGTGTAAAAGAATATGGTATTAATAATATTATGATAGAAATATATTTAATTATGGAAATTAAAGAACAAATAATTATGCCTTTAACTTCTAAGAGAAAGATAATTACTATTCGTACTCCAATTTCTATTGATATTGTAAAAGGCGATATTCCAGAGTATTATCAAAAACTATTTCGTTGAAATTAGTGGATGTGATATACTATATTTGGGTGAAGTATGTGAAAAAGATAGAATTATTAGGAATGGAATATGAAATTGTAAGTGATGATAGTAAGTGTGTTGATAAAGAATTATTAACTGAAAAAGTAACGGATTATTTTAAGAATTATGATTATATATTTGGAGATTTTTCTTATGATAAAGTTCGGCTAAAAGGATATTATGAGTCTAATAATAAGAAGGCAACGGAAATAAATGATATTAAATATCTTGAAAAATATAAAACAGAGTATTGCAGTTATGGGGCAAAGACTTTTCTTTTGAAAAAAGTAAAATAAAATCCTTGTAATTATTTTTATTTATGATAAAATTATAATATATGGTATATTGTAGGAGGGTATATGAAGAATCAAGAAACTGAAAAAAGAATGATGTCAATTGTTTCAGATGATGGATCAATTGAAGAAGTAGAAGTTATTTTAGCCTTTGAATTTAAAGATACTAAAAAAGAGTATGTTATTTATACAAAGAATGAAAAAGATGAAAACGACAATGTAACAATTTATGTGTCTCATGTTGACCGTACATCTGGGGAACCTAAATTATTTGGCATTGATGATGAAGCTGAATGGAATCGTATTAAGGATGTATTGAGGGAATTGTCTAAATCTGAATAATAAAAGGAGGATGTTTATGGATGGTGTTGTTTTATTAGATAATTATGTAAATTTATCTAGTAAAGGATCTAATGTTTTTACGAATGCAATAAAAGTAAATCCTTTTTCGTTTAAAAATATTTTACAAGCTATAGAAAAACTAAAAAAAGAGATGGAGAAGGCTGTGGCAAATTTTTTGGACAGTGTTAATTTATATCCATTTTTAAGAACTAGAAAAAATGTTTCAACTTTTGGTAGTAGGAATAGACCAATAAGACTTTCTAATAGTATGTATTCTGCTCTTTCAAATCATACTGAAGGAGTGGAAACAGAAAATATTAGTTTTGCTCCTATCGTAGAAGAAAACAGTAATACTAATTCTATTTCTGCAGTAAGAGATAATAGTTTTGATGTTACTAATGTTCCTCCTATTGTAGGGGAAAGTAGTGATAATGTTACTAGTGTTTCTCCTATTGCA
>CADBNY010000070.1 GCA_902796215.1 uncultured Erysipelotrichaceae bacterium
AATGCTAAATCAACATCTTCCATAGCAGCAATTTTCTGTACTAATTTCCTACTATTTTCAAGATATTGATCATCTACAATCTCAGAACAACATCCAATAAATATTCTCATATTTCCTCCTAAAAAACAAAAACTTCTAGAATTTATAAGGACGAGTAACACCCGCGGTTCCACCTTACTTATTCTAGAAGAATCAGCTTTCTTTATACTGCTCGAGGCTTTCCACACCCGTCATCACACTTATGAACAAAATATAACTTTAAATTCAAAAAAAGTCAATACTATTATTATTTTTCTATCTCAGCTTGATATAACTTTCGATATTCTAAACTTTTCTCTAATAATTCTTTATGCGTACCTTCAGCCACTATTTTACCATCTTCTAAATACAAAATTCGGTCACAATTAATAATAGTCGATAAACGATGCGCAATAATTAATATCGTATAGCTTTCTTTCATATTATCAATTGCTTTTTGAATTTGAGTTTGAGTCTCATTATCCAAAGCACTTGTTGCTTCATCAAATAAAATAATTTCTGTCTTTTGAATCAATGCTCTAGCAATCGCCAATCTTTGTCTTTGTCCCCCAGATAAACTTATTCCACCTTCACCGACAATAGTATCATATTTTTCCGGTAAACTATTAATAAATTCATCTAAACAAGCTACTTGACATGCATCAATCATCTCCTCATCTGTAACATCTTCTTTTACTAATCTTAAATTATCCCGAATACTAAGATTAAAGATATATGGATTTTGAGAAATAATAGTAATATTATCTCGAATCGATTCTCTATCCAAAGATAAAATGTTTTCCCCATCAATAAAAATATTACCAGAATTTACTTCATACATCTTACATAACAAATTAAATATTGTGCTTTTTCCAGCCCCGCTTTTCCCTACAAAAGCAACTGTAGAATTAGCCTTAATCTTAAAACTTAAATCTTTTAAAATCAAATCATCAGAACTATATCCAAAAGAAACTCGAGAAAACTCAAAATTTCCTTCAACAGAATCTAAATGCGTCTTACCAAATTTTTCCTTTGGAAAATCTTTACCATCAATAATTTCAAAAATACGATTACAAGATAAATTAAAATCCTTTATACCTTCTAATAAATAACTATAACTATTTACAATATAAGTAATTCCTCTCATATAGTTATAAATAACCAAAGCTAATGCTATTGTAAATTTTTGTTGAGATATAAAATAAACCAAAATACAAATCATACTGAAATCAAAAAAATCACGTAAACTTCCCGAAATAAAATAATAACTTCTTTGTACTTTACTCATTTCATATCTCTTTGCATTTAGTCCAAGTAAACGCTCATTTAAATTACGAAGAAAGCTCTCTTCAGCACTTAACATTTTAATATCACGTACTCCTCTTACTAATTCACCAACAAATCCAGAAACTTTCTCATTTTCACGACGAAATTCTTTATCTTTTTCTGTACGAATAGAAACACGTCTTTTTTCAATAATGCCAATAATAATAACCATAACTATTACATAAAAGAACAAAAACCTATTTATAATAAAAATAGCACCAAAAATACCAATATCCGTTAAAACATCAATAAGATTGAAACTTAAAAGATTAAAGATATCAGAAATTTTAGACGTATCATTTGTAAGTCTTTGTATAAATACTCCTGAAGAATTATGATCTAAACATGAATTAGTTAAAGACAAAATTTCTTTTCCTAAATTAAGTTGCAAATCTGTAAAAGTTTCACGATAAATAACTTGAGAAAAATAATTACATAAATAATTAATTAAATTACGAAAAAGTTCAATTATAAAAAGAACTAAACCCATCCACAATACTTGATTCAATTGATTACTAGTAAAATTAATAATAATTTTAGCACTAATAATTGGTACAATAACACTAATAACAATATGCAAAAAAGAACAAAATACAAATGCAATTATCCTACTCTTTTGCTTTTTAGAATAACGCCAAGTAAATACTAAATTTTTACGAAATTCATTCATAGCAAATCCTCTTTGAATTATTAATCATATATTAAAAATATTCTATCACAATTTATTTATTTTGTCATAATATTCTGTTATTATATAAAAAAAGGAGAAATGTATAATGAAAAAAATATCAAAAAGAAATGATTATTTATCCTGGGATGAATATTTCATGGGAATAGCAAAATTATCAGCGGGAAGAAGTAAAGACCCAAATACTCAAGTTGGAGCTTGTATCGTTAGTAATGACAAAAGAATATTATCATGTGGATATAATGGAGCACCAAATGGATTTGATGATGACAATATGCCATGGGCCAGAGAAGGAAAACCATTAGAAACAAAATATATATATGTATGTCATGCAGAAGCAAATGCCATAGATAACTATAGAGGAGATAAAAAATCTCTAGAAGGATCAAAAATATATGTAGATTTATTTCCATGTAATGAATGTGCAAAAAGAATTATCCAAAATGGTATAAAAGAAGTAATATATTTATCAGACAAATATGCAAATACAGATTCAACAATAGCAGCAAAAAATATGTTTGATGCTTGCGGAGTAAAATATAGACAATTAGAAGAAAAATATCAAGTAGAAATAGAATTACCATTAAAAGCAGATAAAACACCTTATATAAATTAAAAAACCAGAAACATATCTGGCTTTTTTTATGAAGATTTAATTTTTTCAGGTTCAGGATATTCCTTTCCTTTCAAATCAACTAACACTTTTTTTATTTGTAGATTTCTTTGAAGTTTTCCACTATTGGTATCAGAAACTCTTTCTGCCTTTTCAATTTTCTCTAAAATATCAAATCCATCAATAACTTTTCCAAAAGAAGCATACTCCCCATCTAAGTTTTTAGCATCTGCTAAACAAATAAAGAATTGACTACCAGCAGAATCCATATCACTACTTCTTGCCATAGAAACAACCCACTTTGTATGAGATAAATTATTACTAACTCCATTCTTAGTAAATTCACCCTTTATACTATAACCAGGTCCACCACTTCCTATACCATTAGGATCCCCTCCTTGTAATACAAAACCAGGAACTAACCGATGAAACGAATTATTATCATAAAAGCCAGCCTTAATTAAAGAAATAAAATTATTAACCGTATTAGGCGCAACATCAGGATAAAGCTCAATAACAACTGAACCATATTTTTCAATATAAATTGCAACGACTGGATTTTCTTTATCATACTTTAATTCAGCAATATTCCCTTCTATTCCATAATCAATATCTAATAATTCTTCCTTAAAATTATCTTTCTTTTCTTTTTTCTGTGGTAATAAAATAGCAACAACCAACAATACTACAACCAAAATAACAGCAAAAATGCCAAACTTTCTATTATCCATATATTTTCTCCTCAATTCAAATTTTCTTATAAAAACCCTCACTTTTTAATATATCTCTAGCAGCAACTAATCCTGTAGCAGCAGCTGTAACAATATTACCAGCTTTACCTGCACCATCTCCAATAAAATAAATATTATCATGAAGAAGTCTAAATTGATTGTTTGTTTCAATCTCATTAGAAAAGAATTTTATTTCTGGTCCATATAATAAAGTATCATCATTATTAACTCCAGGAATAATCTTATCTAATGTTTCCAATCCCTCTAGAATATTTAAAATAATTCGATGTGGTAGAACCAATGCTAAATCCCCTGCTACACAATCTTTTAAAGTAGGTTCAACAAATCCTTTATTAAGACGATGCCATTCACTTCTTCTAGCACTCTTTAAATCCTTTAATGACTGAATAATAGGTTTTCCATCACCCAGTACATTAGCAATTCTAGCAATACTTTCACCATATAACCGCGTATTAGTTACAGGCTGTGTTAAAGTTACTTTTGAAATAAAAGCAAAATTCGTATTATTACTCTTTACATCCTTCAATGCATGTCCATTAACACAAATATATCCATAATAATTTTCTTTTGCAACAAAACCTCCAGGATTCGTACAAAACGTACGAATCTCATCACCATAAGTTTTTGTTTTAATAAAAATTGTTGGATCATAAATAACATTTGTAATAGATTCCATAATATCTTTTCTCACTTCTACTCGAACCCCAATTTCAATACTTTGTGATAAATATGGAATCTTATACTTATCAGCTAATTCTTGTACCCATTTAGCTCCTGTTCTACCAGGTGCTACAACAACATATTTAGCTTTTAAAGTTTTTTTCTTGTTTTTTTCATTATAAAAAATAGTATGAAGATTCTCATTTTCTGTTTGAACATCTAAAACATCACAAGAATCATACAATTTAACACCATGCTCTTCTAAATAATCACTAATTCCATGAATATATTCTGGTAAATGATCACTACCCAAATGCTTTTGCTTAATAATAAGTAACTTTGCTCCAGCAATTGCAACCCTTTTTTGTATTTCACGTGCCTCTTCCATGTTAGATGGATATACTTCAGCATTCATTTTAAAATCTGTAAAAATCTTCTCCGTCTCATCAATCAACTGATTTGCTTCAGATTCCAACATATATTTTGTTAAATCACTTTTACCAAGTTTAGGAATAAAATTTAACTTTCCATCAGAAAATGTTCCTGCTCCACCATAACCAGATAAAATAGCGCAAGGATTACAATTCTGACAAGGAACATGATTCTTATTCATAGGACAAACACGTTTTTTTACCTTAAAACCTCTATCAATCAAAACCACTTTTAACTTTTTATTTTTCGTAATAAGTTCATAAGCAGTAAATAAACCAGCTGGTCCAGCTCCTATAATAGCAACATCGTACATCTTTTAATCACCAAAACTATAATAACATAGAATAATATAAAATGCCTATTTTTTTGTAAAAAATAAAAAAGATATGATAAAATTAAAATACGAGGTGATTATAATGACACGCGAAGAATTGAACAAAGAAATACAAAACGAATTATTTGCAGAAGAACAAAAAGAAAAAAGAAAAAAATGGATAAAAAGAGCAATTAAATTAGTAATATTTCTAATCATTTTCTTTTCAATTTTCTATTCATATACCACTTATATATCAACAGTCAAAATAGAAGTACGAGAATATCGCATTACAAACGAAAAAATACCAGAATCATATAACGGATTAAAAATAATTCAATTTAGTGATCTTCATTTTGGATCAACAATGTTTAATGAAAATGTAAAAAAAATAATAGACATTTGCAATAAAAGAAGGCCCGACTTAGTAATATTTACAGGAGATTTAATAAATAGTAATTACGAACTATCTAAAGAAGAACAAGAAAAATTAATTACACAACTTAAAGATATTAATTCAACATTAGGAAAATATGCCATTTTGGGAGATGAAGATACAGAAAAGATTGCAACAATTTTTAATCAAAGTGAATTTACAATATTAAGAAATGAATATGAATTAATATATAAAGATAATAATAATCCTATTCTTTTAATAGGGATAAATAAAGAACAAGATTTAGAAAAAGCTTACAATTATTTCAAACAAGAAAATCATAATGCAAATATTTATACAATCACTGCATTACATGAACCAGATAAAGTAGAAGATATTGTAGGAACCTACCAAACAGATTTATTTTTAGCAGGTCATTCACACAATGGAAATATCAGACTTCCCTTCTTAAAATATTCTATATTTAAAGTAAATGGAGCAAAAAAATATGATCAAGATTATTACAAAATAAATAATTCCGAGTTATATATATCTAGTGGTTTAGGAACAAAAAGTGGGATCCGCTTATTTTGCAGACCATCTATAAACTTTTTTAGACTATCAAATAAATAAAGAGACTTCTCTCCTTATTTATTTTTTCCATAAACAAAAAGTTTTCCTATTTCCTTATTTCCTAATTGAATCCTCACTTCCCCAAAAGTATTCTTTTTAGGAGAAGAATACAAATAAACCAAAGTATGAATATCATCTAATTCATCAGAAGATAATAAATAAGAAAATGATTCTTTTAAATACAATTCGTTTTCAGTAAGGGTAGAATCCACATGAAAATTCTTTTTATCAACAATAACATAATTTTTATATTTAGAGAAAAAGGTTTTATATAATTTTTTATGATTTTGATAAATATCAAAATCATCTAAAGACACAATTGTAAGAAAAACAGCATCCTTTAAAGCATAAGAAACAAGTGTTTTACCTGCTCTAGGAGTATACCCATTCTTTCCTCCTAAACAGTTTTTATATTGACTTAATAAACTCATCCGATTATACCAAGAATAGCTTTTTAAAGAAGATGTTGCAAAATACTTTTTAGTAGAAATAATTTTCCGATATACTTCATTTTGATAAGCATAAGAAGAAAGCAAAGCCATATCATAAGCTGTAGATATGTTTTCCGTTTTTTCATCCAAGCCATGTGGATTTCGAAATACTGTATCATTCATCCCTATTTTTTTTGCAGTCTCATTCATTTTAGAAATAAATTTTTTCTCTCCTAAAGTATTAACTGCTAAAGTAATTGCTGCATCATTTCCACTTCGAAGCATCAATCCATATAATAAATCTTTAATCTTTATTTTCTCTCCAACTTCTATATAAATATTTGTCCCATACATTGAAAGAATTTCATCACCAACAATAATATCATCATCTATATTACTGTTTTCTAAAACAACAATACAAGTCATAATCTTAGTAATGGAAGCAATCAAACGTTTTTCATGACTATTTTTAGAATAAAGAAATCTCCCATTATTTAAATCCATAACAACTGTAGAATGAGCACTATCTGCAAATACTAAAATAGGAAACAAAAGAAAAGAAAAAAAAATAATAATAATCCGTTTATTCAAAAAAAATCACCTTTAATTAATAGTATGTTTAAAAGAAAATATTATTATTTGATTTCAAAAATTTACTATGATAAAATGAATTATAAAGAAATGGAGGAAATTTATTATGGCAAATGACAAAAAGTTTGTTGAAAAAATAACATCAAGAGATGTAGATTTTGCAAAATGGTACACAGATGTTGTAAAAGAAGCAAAATTATGTGATTATTCAAGTGTAAAAGGATGCTTAAACTATTTGCCAAATGGCTACGCTATCTGGGAAAACATTCAAAAAAAACTAGACAAAAGATTTAAAGAAACAGGAGTAGAAAATGTATCTCTTCCATTACTTATCCCGGAGAGTCTTCTTCAAAAAGAAAAGGATCATATTGAAGGATTTGCTCCAGAAGTAGCCTGGGTTACTCAAGGAGGTAGTGAAACCTTAGAAGAAAAATTTTGCATTAGACCTACTTCAGAAACATTATTTTGTGATGTTTGGCAAAAACAAGTAAAATCTTATCGAGATTTACCATTAATATGGAATCAATGGAACTCAGTATTACGATGGGAAAAGACAACAAGACCTTTCCTTAGAAGCCGTGAATTTCTATGGCAAGAAGGACATACAATACACGCAACATATGAAGAAGCAGAAGAAAGAACAAAGCAAATGTTCAAATTATATTATCAATTTGTAACTGAAGATCTAGCAATCCCACTAGTTTGTGGAAAGAAAACAGAAAGTGAAAAATTTGCTGGAGCAGAAGATACTTATACAATAGAAGCTATGATGCATGATGGAAAAAGCTTGCAGTCTGGAACAAGTCATTTCTTTGGCAACAAATTTCCTGATGCTTTTAATATTAAATATTTAGATAAAGAAAATAAACTTCATAGTTGCTACGAAACAAGTTGGGGGATGTCAACAAGAATTATAGGAGCTATCATTATGGTTCACGGAGATGATTCAGGATTAGTGTTACCACCAAGAATTGCCCCTACTCAAGCTATGATTATACCAATTGCCCAACAAAAAGAAGGCGTTTTAGAAAAAGCAAATGAATTATTAGAAAACTTAAATAATATTGGAATTAGAACAAAAATAGATGATTCAGATAAATCTCCAGGATTTAAATATGCCGAACAAGAAAAATTAGGAATACCAATCAGAATAGAAATTGGACCAAAAGATATTGAAAAAGAAGAAGTAATAATAGTTCGTAGAAACGATAGAAAAAAAATATCCGTAAAAATAACGAATCTAGAAAAGGAAGTTCCAAAAATACTAGAAGAAATTCAAAAAGATATGTATGATACTGCGAAAGAATTTTTAGATAAACATATATTTGAAGCTAAAAATTTAGATGAAATGAAAAAAATAGGAAATAATAATATTGGTTTCATAAAAGCCATGTGGTGTGGAAATTCAGAATGTGAAGAAACAATAAAGAATGAAACTGAGGGATTTGGTTCAAGATGCATTCCAGAAGAACAAACAAAAATATCTGAGAAATGTATCTGTTGTGGAAAAGAAGCAAAACATACAGTTATTTGGGGAAAGTCTTATTAGACTTTCTTCTTTTTTACAATTTTATTAGTAGTTAATTTTACTCTCACTTGCTAAAGATTTCAACATTAAAAAAATAATAACCAACAATTTTAATATCATAATCCTGTTATTTATTCAGCTCATCTAAAATTTTACCAATTTAATCATAAAGTGAGATAATTATATTTTTTGCATAAAAAAGCTAATAAAGAAGAGCTTGCAACTAAAGCCATAAATGACATGATTTTATTTTTTGTTTCTGGATTAACAAAATTTATTGGTTCATAAAGAGCATATAAAGCATAACCATCACTACCATCATAAGTTTCCCCTGCATGAAGCCATCTACCACTACCATCGATTTTAGTATTCCAACCTTTAAATATTTTTCCTTCTAATACTGGTACTTCATCAGTAATAGTATAAGTAGTTCCATATCGCATATTTACACTAAATATTTTCCCATTTTCTCCACCGTTAAGATTATAATTCAAATTATTAATACCTGCTGCTTTTAGATATACAATATTCCCATTATTACTAGCATAATCTTCAAATTTAGTTGGATTCTCAGTTTCAATAAATCTATCATTCTGGTTATCAATATACCAACCATCTATACCATTTATACCAATATTCGCAACGTCATTTAATGAAACCATATTTTCTGGGGTAGGATTACCACGTCGAGCATACACAAAATCATCTCCAGAAATATCTGAATGATTATTGTATATTTTAGAATTAGCATCTACTGCTAATTTACTAAATACATTTTCCTTATCATTAATAGCTATTCCCCCACCAGACTTTCCCGCTCTATTATCTTTTATTATAGAATTTTGAATATTTATATTTGGATTATAACTCACTAAAGAACCATAAGCATAAATTCCCCCTCCATAATTAGTAGCATAATTATTGACAATTTGTGAATTTTTTATTATCACTTCTTTACCAAGTGTATAAATTCCTCCTCCACCTGTCTTTGCCTTATTATTACTAATAATTGAATTATCTATAACAACTTTACTTTCATCATCATAATAACCATAAATACAACCAC
The DNA here is from genome assembly GCA_902796215.1 of uncultured Erysipelotrichaceae bacterium. Classification (GTDB taxonomy): domain Bacteria; phylum Bacillota_I; class Bacilli_A; order RF39; family UBA660; genus UBA3789. The sequence goes on from CADBNY010000070.1 coordinate 9,428, forward strand.
CATTACCAGTATTATCATGACAATTCATGTTTTTAATGGAATAATCACTGTGTTGAGTATATATTCCCCCACCACTAGATGCTTTATTATTATAAATTTCTATATTTTCAAGATTTAAGTAAGTTTTATTAAAAATATCAGTTATTGCTGCTCCGGCTGCCACTTCATTTTCTCTAAAAATTAAATTTTTAAATATCAATGGAGTATTTTCATTATTTACAGAGTGTGAACACAAAATAGTCCCTAAACTTTGAGAATTTGTTGCAAAACCAATATTCTTTTCAAAAATAGAATCATCTATATCAAATGATGTATTTTGCGATATTAACTCTATTGCAGATCCATCATTCCCAACCATATTGTGTCTAAACGTTGTTCCCCTTATAATTGTATTTTCATTATAAGTAGTTAATGCTCCTCCATTCCATTGAGCAAAATTATCTTCAAAAAGACTATTAATAATTTCTAAATTTCCACGAGGAATAGCACGAATGGCACCACTTGAACTACTATTTCCTTGATAATCTGTAACACCACACCCAGCCACCAAATCTTTAAATGTTGTGTTAGTTATCTTGGTAGTACCATTTTGAATAGATATAGCCCCACCAGAATTCAAGCTACAACTGTGTTTTAATGTTGAATTATTTATTGTATTATTACCAGTTCCACTTAAAATAGAACCAGCTACTGTACTTCGATTATTTTGAATTGTGACGTTATTTAATATTAAATCACCTTCATTCTTTATTAAAGAATTTGAAGAAATTATATCCCTATCAGATGACACAGTTGGAACTTTAACATAACTTTTCTCATCACCGTTTAAATAAAACTTATTATTATAATCCATATACCAACCAGAAGCTTTTCCATCAATAATGGCATCCTTAATTTCTAAAAATCCTCCTGAAACAATGGATATAAAACTATCAGCATAATCATCTTTTCTAGTAAAAGTTTTATTTTTACCATCTATTATTACATTATTATTAATTGTTATAACATCGTTAAAACTAATATCAGCAGTTATTTTTATGTTACTTTCTCCATTATCTATAGCTGTTTTTAATTCATCAAAAGAAGATACATCTGTAGATGCATTTACAAAACTGATTGAAGAAAAAAATGTAATAATTATAAATAAAATTTTTTTCACTATTTTCACCTCTATATTATTCTAACTGTATATTAGCATATCTTTCCAAACAGGTCAATTCACGCAACAAATTTATCCATAATAAAAAGGTGAAATGTAGTAATAAATTGCAAAAAAAATAAAAAAAACTATTATCATAAATAGTATTTTTTTATCAAAACAATCTTTCTTGAAAATTACTATCACTCGACATTCGTAAATAAATAGTTTCAATTTTTTTATACAAGGCTCGTTCTTCACTATCAGTTCTAATATC
>CADBNY010000071.1 GCA_902796215.1 uncultured Erysipelotrichaceae bacterium
CAGTTGCCCGACCTACACCCTTAGCAGGGGCGCCTCTTCAGCCTCTTGAGTACTACTCCATCGCATCCGTACATATATTATTACATATTAAACAGCAAAAAGTCAACAAAAAATAAATCAGTATATAAAATAGAAATCAAAGAAATATATAATTAAAATTAAAATTTACTTAAATAATAAATAATTTACGAAGTAAACAATAAAAAAGAACTGATGGTATATGAGAATCAAGTCTGAATAATCCAATCAGTTCAATTGTTAGTAATATACCACAAAATAAAAAATATGCTAATACTAGCATGTAATTTATAAATGTAAAAATTAAAAAACTCCCATAAGGAAGTTATATTTGTTACATTGGTGACGAGTACGGAATTCGAATCCGTGAATGCTGCCGTGAAAGGGCAGTGTGTTAAGCCACTTCACCAACTCGCCATATGGCGCCCCAACTAGGACTTGAACCTAGGACCCCATGATTAACAGTCATGTGCTCTAACCAGCTGAGCTATTGAGGCATAAAATGGTGGACCTGACAGGACTTGAACCTGTGACCCCACGCTTATCAAGCGTGTGCTCTAACCAACTGAGCTACAAGTCCATATTTTTGTTTTTTCTAGTTGTTTTCTCAGTTGCAATAATAGAATACTATAAAAAAGCTATATAAGTCAAGTTTATTTTTTATTTTTCTTTATCTTTTTTTGAATTTGGTGTTTTTTTTGTATATTTATCCCCTTTTATTTATATTTTTTTATAATTCAATAAAAAAGTCTTGTTATTTTTTTCATTTTACGTTAAAATAAATACGTATCTTTGAGATGGGCTGTTAGCTCAGTTGGTAGAGCAACTGACTCTTAATCAGTGGGTCTAGGGTTCGAATCCCTAACAGCCCACCATTTTGATGATTACTGAATCTATTTGATTCAGTTTTTTTATTAAAAAAGTTCATTCTTTACTAGAGAATGAACTTTTTTTAAATTTAGTATTTTAATTTACCTTTTCCGCCTTTTAATCCTCTATTAACTGCAAATCCTTGAAGAATATTTGATTCAAAAGAATGTGTTTTACTCATTCTTTTCTTATAATCTTTAATTCCTATATTAATCATATCATCTAAGACTTGAGTAAAATTAATGTGTTTTGCATCCCATAGATAGAAAGCTAAACTTCCTGGAATAGAATTTATTTCATTAATATATACTTTATTTGTCTTTTGATCAATTAAGAAATCTATTCTAGCATTTCCTGATGTTCCAATTGCTTTAAAGGCTTTTGTTGCAATATCTTCTATTTCTTCTTTCGTATTCTTTTCTAATTCAGCTGGTAATTTACGATTTGCTGTTGCCATTCCTTTACTTGATGTTTTTAAACTATTGCTTTTGATTCCTTTTAATTTTCCTTTACCTGATCCAATGTATTTATCAGAATATGTTAAGAACTTGTTTTTTGATAAAACTTCTTCTATTTCACTAACTTTTTGGCTCTCGTAGTTTCCTATTATAGCAATATTTACTTCTTTTAGGTTTTCTACTACTTCTTCAACTATTATTTTATTATCATATTGTATTGCATCATCAATACCTTCAATTAATTTTTCTTCATTTTCACAGATTGTGATTCCAATACTTGATCCTGTTGTTGCTGGTTTTACAATAACTGGGAATTTTAATTTTTTTATCTTTTTCTTTATTTCTTCTAAGTTTTCTTTATATTCACTATCATAGAACCATACATAATTTGTCATTGGCAATCCTGCTTCTTTCCAAATGTCTTTCATAATAGTTTTATCTTGTCCTGCTACTGCAGCATAAATATCTGGTCCTACGAAAGGAATTCCAATTGTTTTTAAATATCCTTGTAAAGCTCCATCTTCAACATTTGTTCCGTGAACAATAGGAAAGGCAATATCGATTTCTTTTACAGTACTTTTCAATAATCCTTTTTTCTTTTGTAAGATATAACTTCCATCCTTATAATAAAGAACTACATTGTCACTATATTTCTTTATTAGATTAAAGTCTTGATATACATCAATATCTTTTAGCATATCTCCTGTATACCATTCTCTATCTTTTGTAATATAAATTGGTATTATTTCATATTTTTCTTCATCCATCTTGTTCATTGCTTGAATTGCAGAAATAATACTAACTTCATGTTCAACACTTTCTCCACCAAAAATAACACCTACTTTTATTTTCATAAAATCACTCTCCTATTTCTCATTGTATGTATCAGGTAAATCATTTTCAAATAATGCATATACATCTTTATCAGTTGCTATTTTCTCGATAAAAGGATATGCATCTCTAACATCGTTGAATACAATTATTCTGTCCTTATCAAAACCTTTTGTTAATAGTCCTTCTTTAATTGGTTTGGTTTTTTTCTCTCCTATTAAAATAGCATAATCTGCTACTTCACTAATTTGTTCACCAAAAGTTTTATTGTATTCATTTTCTTTTTCTCCAAGTTCAATCATACCTGGAGTTACTACAACTTTTGTTCCTGGCATCATTCCTAATACTTTGCAAGCGTTTTCTGCTCCTACTGGATTTGAATTATAAGCATCATCAATCATAAAGAAGTTGCTTAACTTTTTTAGTTCTAATCTATGTTCCACTGGTTTAACTTTTTTAACGGATTGTTGTAAATCAGATATTGAAATATCAAATTCTCTTCCTAAAGCAAGGGCTGCAAGAATATTATATACATTATGCTTTCCTAATAATTTTGTCTGGAATTCATATTTTTTCTTGTCTCCTTTAAATATTACGTTAAATTTTGTTCCATCATGATTACATTTTATATCTGTAGCACGAACATCAACATCTTCTTCGTCAATTCCTATCCACAAAATTTTAACATTGTTTTTTAATTCATAGCTTACTTGTTTTGGATCATCTCTATTTAGTACACCAACACCATCTGATGGTAGAGATTCAATAAGTTCAAATTTTCCTTTTTGAATATTTTCTTCACTACCAAAACTTTCTAAGTGTGCTGTTCCTATTCTAGTTAAAATACCATATTTTGGTTTTACAAAATTGCAAAGACCTTTTATTTCTCCTCTAACATATGCTCCCATTTCTGCAATAAAGATTTCTGTAAATTTATCCATGTGATTATTTATTGTAATCATTAAACCATATGGTGTATTCAAGTTTCTAGGTGTTGGTAATGTATTGTATTTTACATTTAAAATGTCTGCTAAAATGTTTTTACTACTTGTTTTTCCATAACTTCCTGTAATTCCTACTACTTTTAGATTTGGCATACTTTTTAATTTGGTTTTTGCTTGGTGTAGATAGTAATAGTAAACACCTCTTTCATATGGATGATTAATTAATACTGCAAGAAATGCTATAAAACTGTTTAAGTAAACCATTAAACTTAATATAAAAATTAGTATCCATACCATTTTTGGATTTCCTATGTAGATTCCTAAAATGATTGATGGGATGGCATATAGAATGCTAATTGTAAAAATTAGTCTTTTTATTCTAGCTGTTACTACTAATTTTTTCTTATTTTGATCATTTTCTATTACTTTATTCCATTTGAATCCAACAAAAACCCAAATTGCTGACATAACCAATATACATAGGCTTGATATTAATTCTAAATCAAATATTACAAATACTCCAATTAAGGATATTGCTAATACTACTAAATCAAAATCTAAGAATTGCTTACTATTTTTTCTTACCCATTTTAAATATCTATTGTTTTCATTGTATAAGTTTTGCTGTAACATGTGAAGAGACCTTTTTGTTTTATAAAATACTGCAAAGAATGCAGATAGTATGTATATAAGAATAATCATAAAATACCTCCTAAATAAAATTATTTAATATACTTATCACCCTTGGTAGATTTTCTAAATATGCATAATGTGTTCCAGGTAAAACAATTAAAGCTGCATCTATCATGATTTTTTCTAGTTCTTTTGCATCACTTAATGGGGCTTCTGTATCATATTCTCCCCATATTAGAAGGGTTGGTTCTTCTATTTCTCTTGCATATTTTGATAAATCTTCATTTACTACTTCTACTAGTGTCTGTCTCATTATAGGGCTTGCTGCTTTATAATCTCTTGAACCTATAAATTTTTTCATATATTCCGCGAGGCCATTCATTCCGGGAAGTTTTTTCAAACTTTTTAAAATGCGAACTTTGAAAGATAATTTTTCTTTAATTCGAATGCAAGGGCTTCCAAATAAAATTAGTTTTTCAATTGGATTCCGTGATGAATAACAAATTGCTACCCTTCCTCCAAAAGAATGTCCCATAACAATTGGCTTTTTTATTTCTAGTTTTTTAACAAACATCTCTACTAAGAGGGAATATTTTTCAATGTTCCATGGTTCCTTTGGTTCTGTTGTATCTCCAAATCCAGGAAAATCTAAAATTGTAATTCTAAATTTATCACATAAAGCATCACCAATTGGTTTCATCATTTCAATATTTTGTCCCCAACCATGAAGTAATAAAATATCTTTTCCTTCACCATATTGTATGTAATTAACGTCTATATCTTGTATATTTATTTTCATTTACATCACCTACTATTTTTCTTATTGTGTTTTTTCTATTGAACTAAAGCTGTAATCTAGGCTTTCATTTTGCTTAAATGTATAATTAAATGTAGCTAATTTGGAACCATATTTACTTACAATTTCTTTTGGACTTACTTTACCATTTTTTAAAGCTATATCTCCTATTTTATTTTGCTTTGTTTCATCTTTATATAAGATAATATTACTTGCTATATTTGTTCCTGGTTGAATTATATATTCTACAAAGACTATTTTCCTTGTTACAATAACTTTATTATCCTTAAGAATTGTTTTTGTATTTATTGCCATATATTCTGATGGATAAACATTTGAATCAACTGGTTCTATATAGGCATAAGAGACTAAATTTCCATCATAGGCTGTCTTTAAATATTCGCCTGAATTAAGGGTTGCTGTTTGATACTTTAAATTATCCCCAAATATTTTTGTAAAACTATTTTTGGCTATACTTTCTGGAACATATAAAAGTAGATTACTTTCCTTAAAATCACTTCGAATACTTGCATAAACTGCAGCCCCTAAGTCAAAATCTTTAGCTTCTAATTTTTTCTGTTTATATATATATGCAAAATAGTTCGTTCTTGGATCATTAAAGGCTTTATCGAACTTCATTAAAGTCTCACTTATTTGATAAAAGGCAGTTAAATCAATATTAACATCATCGATCTTAGTTAATGTTTCTTCTTTAGGTTTTGTCATTATTTTATCATAAGCAATGTATCCCCCTAGACCTAGACTAATTAATAATAGCAATATTATAATGACAATGAGTCCCTTTTTACCTTCCATTTCATTTTGCTCCTTTTACTTTTCTTTTATTATTATATAAAAAACAGTAAAATGATTCAAGGGAATTTCATATTTATTTATAAATTTTAATAAATTTAATTTTTTCTATATTATTTTTTTAGAAATTGTTATAATGAAGATAGAAAGTTGTAAAGGAGTAAGTAGTATTTATGAAAAATGAAAATGGGCCAATAAATTATAAATTATGGATTCCCTTATTATTAATTTTTATCACTTTATTCGTTATTTTCTTTACTCGATTGAATAAAGAAGGACAAATTAAAATGAAGGTTAAAAGTACTTTGGAAAAAGTGGTTGAAAAAAGTGATTTAGAGACAGTTACTATTACTTATAATGTAATTGCTAAAAAGTGTAAGGATGAAGAAAATTGTGATCAGAAATCTAATAACATAAGTGATTTTCAATATGTAGTATCTTGTAAAGGATCTATTGTTGCTGGCATTGATTTTCAAAAAATAAAAGTTGATGTTGATGAAAAAGATAAAAAAGTAATTGTTAAGGTTCCTGATGCTACCATTATTGATGAACCTAATATTCATTCTATTAAATTTTTAAATGGAAATGAACTTTCTGCCTCAGAATTACCTAATGCTAGAAAATTATGTCAAGAAACTGTAAAAGAAAAAAGTGAACTAGATCAAAAACTAATCCCTGCTGCTAAAGAGCAATCTAGAGTTGTTCTTGAAGAATTTTATAATCAATGGATTAAAGCATATGATTCTTCTTATCGTGTGGTGATAGAATGAGAGGTGTCTTATTATGAGAAGATTTATTATTTTAATGGTTCTTTTTCTTTCGATTTTTTGTTTAACTGGATGTAGAAAAGATAAGGAAAAAGTTTTGGCAGAGAATATGAAGAAAATACATTTAACTGGTAATCTAGTAACCTATCAAGCTTATTATCATAATGTATTAGAATATGATAAAAAAGCAGGATCTGGTATTACCCATTTATTTGAAGAAGATCGAAAATTATTTGCTGAATATACTGGAACAATAAAATTTGGAATTAATTTATCAAAAGTAAAAATTAAGACTTCTGGAAGAGAGGTTAATGTTTTTATTCCAAAAGCTACTGTTATTGGTTCTCCAAATGTTGATAAAGATGATTTTATAGAAGAAAATTTTATTGAATCTAGAGAAGGAATTAATAAAAATCCAATTACTGCAGATGATAGTGCTGCTGCATTTGATAAGGCTCAAGCTGAAATGATGGAGAATGCCTCAAAAGATGAAGAATTATTGTCAAAAGCTCAGGAAAGAGCTAAGGTAATTATTGAAGAAAATATAAAACAATTTAGTGGATTGAATCAAAAAGATTATTCTGTTAATTGGGAATATGAACAATAGAAAGAAATACTTTTATTTCTTTTTTTTGGGTCTATGATTCGTAGGGTGACTTCTTCTACTTCTTATAATATTATTATGAAAAAGGAGGTCATTTATGAAAAAATTTATTACTGCCCATTATTCTCTTATCATGATAATTTTCTTTATTATATATAACATTCTAATAAGAAAGTTAGAAATTTCTGGTATATTTTATCAAATTGCTATGATTCTTTTTATTATTTGTAATCTTATCGTACTTATTTTATTCAAAAAGGAAATAAAATGGAAAATACCTATTATATCTTTTTCTTTATTAGTATGGATATTTTCAAAAGATATTTTTCAACTTTTATTTTTGTTTTCTAATGTAATA